>NZ_JBFBIK010000013.1:65933-94029 GCF_040685555.1 Sphaerisporangium sp. NPDC088356 | reverse complement strand
GTGCGGTGGGCCTGACCCCCACCGCACCCCGCTCGCCCCCATCTCACGACCGCTCCGATGTCAGCTCCACCTGCGTTCCCAGCTCGAGAGGCGATCGATGTCCCTCAGACGCACGCTCACCGGCCTGGCGATCCTCGTCGCGTCGGCCACGATCTTCCCCGTTCTCACGTCCTCCGCGGCGGCGGCTCCGGCCTTCAACTACGGCGAGGCGCTGCAGAAGTCGCTGTTCTTCTACGAGGCCCAGCGCTCGGGCGACCTTCCCGCGGCCAACCGCGTCACGTGGCGGGGCGACTCGGGGATGAACGACGGCAAGGACGTCGGCCTCGACCTCACCGGGGGCTGGTACGACGCGGGGGACCACGTCAAGTTCGGCCTGCCGATGGCGGCCAGCACGACCATGCTCGCCTGGGGCGGCGTCGAGTACCGCGATGCCTACCAGAGCTCGGGGCAGCTCCCCTACCTGCTCGACAACCTGAAGTGGGTCAACGACTACCTCATCAAGGCGCACCCCTCGCCGAACGTGCTGTACGGCCAGGTGGGCAACGGCGGCACCGACCACGCGTGGTGGGGCCCCGCCGAGGTCATGCCGATGAACCGCCCCTCGTACAAGATCGACGCGACGTGCGGCGGATCGGACCTCGCGGGCGAGACCGCCGCGGCGATGGCGGCCTCCTCGATGGTCTTCCGCCCGACGAACCCGGCCTACGCCGACACGCTGGTCACGCACGCCCGGCAGCTCTACACCTTCGCCGACACGGTCAGGAAGAAGTACAGCGACTGCATCACCGACGCGGCCGGGTACTACCAGTCGTGGAGCGGCTTCAACGACGAGCTGGTCTGGGGCGCGATCTGGCTGTACCGGGCGACCGGCGAGGCGTCGTACCTGACCAAGGCGGAGACGTACTACGACAACCTCGGCACCGAGCCGCAGAGCACGACCCGCTCCTACAAGTGGACGATCGCCTGGGACGACAAGTCGTACGGCGCCTACGTGCTGCTCGCCAAGCTCACCGGCAAGCAGAAGTACGTGGACGACGCCAACCGCTGGCTCGACTGGTGGACCGTCGGCGTGAACGGCGCCAAGGTGAACTACTCGCCGGGCGGTGAGGCTGTACTCGACCAGTGGGGCTCACTGCGCTACGCCGCCAACACCGCGTTCACCGCGCTCATCTACAGCGACTGGCTGACCGACGCCACCCGTAAGGCGAGATATCACGACTTCGGGGTCAGGCAGATCAACTACGCGCTGGGCGACAACCCCCGCAAGTCCTCGTACATGATCGGCTTCGGCGCCAACCCGCCGCGGAACCCGCACCACCGCACGGCGCACGGCTCCTGGTCCAACAACCTCAACGAGCCGGCCGCCAGCAGGCACATCCTGTACGGCGCGCTGGTCGGCGGGCCGACGACCGCCAACGACGCCTACACCGACAGCCGCAGCGACTACGTGATGAACGAGGTGGCGACCGACTACAACGCCGCCTTCACCGGCGCGCTCGCCCGGCTCTACAAGGAGTACGGCGGCGCCCCGCTCTCCAACTTCCCCGTGGCCGAGACGCCCGACGGGCCGGAGATCTACCTCCAGGCCTCGGTCAACTCGGCGGGCTCGACCTACACCGAGATCAAGGCGCTGGTGGTGAACCACTCGGCGTGGCCGGCACGCGCGCTGACGGACGGCACTTTCCGCTACTACTTCACGCTGGACGGCGACACCACGCCGAGCCAGATCACGCTGTCCTCCGCCTACACCCAGTGCAAGCCGCCGACAGGGCCGACCCTGGTGTCCGGCAAGGTGTACTACGTCACGATCGACTGTTCCGGCACGGCCATCGCGCCCGCCGGCCAGTCGGAGTCGCGGCGGGAGGTGCAGTTCCGCATCGCCAGCTCGTCGGGGTCCTGGGATCCGTCCAACGACTGGTCGTACGCCGGCGTGGCCACCACTCCCGGCGCCACCCCGGTCACCGTGCAGAACATCCCGCTGTACTCGGGCGGCACCAAGATCTGGGGCAACCCGCCGGGCACGCAGCCGACCCCGACCCCCACGCCCACCCCGACCCCGACCCCGACCCCGACTCCGACCCCGACGCCCACTCCCACCCCCACACCGACCCCGACGCCCACTCCCACCCCCACACCGACCCCGACGCCTACACCCACGCCAACTCCCACCCCCACGCCCACGCCCACACCGACGGCCGGTGCGGCGTGCGCGGCGACGTACAAGGTCACCAGCTCCTGGCAGGGCAACTTCCAGGCCGACGTGGCGGTGCGGAACAGCGGGAGCACCGCGATCAGCGGCTGGACCGTGGCGTGGACGTTCCCCAGCGGTCAGACGATCACGCAGATCTGGGGTGCCACCTACGCACAGACCGGAGCGAGCGTGTCGGTGCGGAACCTCAACTGGAACGGCGGCCTGGCGGCCGGCGCGTCCGCGTCGTTCGGCTTCATCGCGAGCCTGAGCGGCGCCAACGGAGTCCCGGCCTCCGTGACCTGCACGCCCGCCTAGCCCCCTCGACCGTGGTCTCGATTTGCCCTGGGAGCGCGAGACCACGGCCCGGCCGGGCCTCACTCGAAGGTCCGGCCGGGCACTTCCCACCGAAAAGGGAGCCCCCTCCCGCGTGCGGAAGAAGGCCAGGCCGGTCGCGAGACCGCCGCCGGCCGCCCGAATCACAGCGATCATCGAGCTGTGGTCGGCGGCGGAGAGTTATCACGCCAGCTTACGGCCACTTGAACGCCTACAGAGCGTGATATATCGCGAAAGAAGCCGACATTCGCGGCAGAGATGGCGAGAATCATCAGGAGGGGATCGAAGGGACGGGGGTCCACGTGAGGCGAGCGGTCCGGCTGGCGGTCATGGCGGGAGTCCTCGTCTTCGCGGCGGGATCGGCGCCCCTGCTCCACGGTGAGCCCAACCGGGTGCTGGAGATCGCCCAGGCCATCCAGCGGGGCCAGGAGCAGTCGCGGTGGCCCGGCGGGGAGATCCCGTACGTCTGGGGCGGCGGACACGGGGCAAGGCCCGGCCCCTCGCTCGGCACCTGCCAGGGCTACCGCGGCTCGGTGAAGCCATGCCCGGCCGCCACCACCCGCGGTCTCGACTGCTCGGGCCTGGCCCGGTGGGTGTACCAGCTCGCCTTCCAGGAGGACGTGCTGGGCAACGGCACCACCGACGACCACGTCCGCCGCCTGCGCAAGATCCCGGCCGCGACGGCCCGCCCCGGCGACCTGGTCTTCTACGGCAAGATCCGCAAGAAGACGATCAGGACCCACCACGTCGGCATCTACATCGGCGGCGGAAAGATGATCAACGCCCTCCGCACCGGCACGACCGTCCGCACCGACCGGGTGACCCTCCTCCCCGACCTCGCCGGTTACTACAGATACGACGGCTGACCCCGGCGGGCATCGCGAGCGCGGGCCGTCAGGCGGGCACCGTGACCCCGGCGGGCACGCGGGTCTCCGTGGATCCCGGCCGCTCAGCCGGGGGGCGGGCCGCCGTCTCCCTCATCCGCTGGAACGCCGCGCCGAGAAGCGTCGCGGCGGCGGCGCTCCCGAGGGCTATGGACCAGCCCACCGGTCCGAGGGGCCGGCTGCCGAAGAACCCGCTGACACCCGGCAGGGTGACGACCAGCCACAGCACGGCGACCGACGCCATCGAGGCGAGCACGACCACCCTGTCCCGCCCGCCTCCCGCCACGGTCTGGAAGAGCTGCGCCGACACCAGCGCGACCAGCCCGATGGTGTCCGCCCGGCCCCTCGTGCCGGTCATCCGCCCGGCGAGCCACGCCGCGGTGGCGGCGCCCGCCGTGACGACCGCGCGCAGGTAGATGTCCCGGGTCAGCGACGCGCCGAGCGACGCCTCCGGGCCCTCGGCCAGCAGCTTCTCCGGGTCGATGGACGCGGGCGGCCGTACGGCGACCGCAAGGGCGGGCACCATGTCGGTGAGCAGGTTCACCAGCAGGAGCTGGCGGGCGTTCAGCGCGCTCCCGCCCGCGAGGAGGCCGGACCCGACCGTGAAGACGATCTCTCCGACGTTGCCTCCGAGAAGGATGCTCAGGGCGTCGCGGACCGAGGTCCACATGGCCCGGCCCTCGACGATCGCGTCCACGATCGTCTCGATGCGGTCGTCGGTCACCACGAGGTCGGCCGCGGCGCGGGCGGCGGGGGTGGCGCGGGAGCCGAGCGCGATGCCCACGTCCGCCATGCGGATCGCGGGGGCGTCGTTGGCGCCGTCGCCCGTGACGGCCACGACCTCGCCCGCCCGGCGAAGGCAGGTCACGATCCGCGCCTTGTGCGCCGGGGTCGTGCGGGCGAAGACGGCCACCTCCGGCAGCACCTTGGTCAGCGTGTCGTCGTCGAGCCCGTCCAGCTCGGGTCCGGTCATGACGCGCCCGCCGTTGAGTACGTCCAGCTCCGCGGCGATGGCCTCGGCGGTGCTGGGGTGGTCGCCGGTCACCATCACGATCCGCACGCCGGCGCGCAGGAGCCGGCTGACGCTCTCCTTGGCCGTCGGACGCACCGGATCGGCCAGGCCGAGGAAGCCCAGGAAGCACAGGTCGTCGATGCGCGACTCGTCGAGGTCGCCCCGGTCGGAGGCGGGACGCTCGGCGACGGCCAGCACCCGGTAGCCCTGGTGCGCCAGCCTGTCGACCTCGCCTTCCAGCTTCCGCCGCATGGCCTCGGTTAGGGGGACGACCTTGGAATCCTTGAGCATCTTGTCGCAGTGGGTGAGCACGATCTCGGGGGCGCCCTTGACGCTCAGCAGGTGCCCCTGTTCCGTGCGGCCGAGCACGGCGTGGTAGCCCCGGCCCGGCTCGAAGGGCATCTCGTCGACCCGCTCCCAGGTCCGCAGCCCCTCCTGGGGGGTGACGCCGAGCCGCTGGGCCCCCTCGAGGACCGCGCGGTCGGTGGGATGGGCGATCACGCGCCCTCCGCCGGACAGGGGGCTCGCGCGGACGGCCGCGGCGAGGATCCGCCTGAGCTGGTCGGTGGCCTCCTCGACCGGCCGACCTGAACGCCCGTCCGACACGTACCGCAGGCTGATGTGCCCTTCGGTCAGCGTCCCCGTCTTGTCGAAGCACAGCACGTTGACGCGCCCGAGAGCCTCGATGGTGGACGGGTTCCGTACGAGCGCGGCGCGCTTCGACAGCCGCCGGGCCGCGGCGAGCTCGGCCACGGTGGCGACGAACGGGAGCCCCTCGGGCACGGCGGCCACGGTCAGGCTGACGGCGGGCGCGAGGGCCGAGGCCAGCGGCCGTCCGCGGAGCAGGTCGGTGAGCAGCAGGACGGCGCCGGCGCCGATCGAGATCGGCAGGATCCGCCGGCTCAGCTCGCGGAGCCGCAGCTCCACTCCGGTCGGCGGGCTCGGCTCCGCGGCGAGCCTGGCGCTGCGGCCCGCCTCCGTCATGTCGCCCGTCGCCACGATCACCGCGCGCCCGCTGCCCGCCGCGACCGTGGTGCCCTGGTAGACCATGGAGCTCCGGTCGGCGACGGCCGCCGCGACGGTCGGCGCGGCCGTCTTGGTGACGAGCTGCGACTCGCCGGTGAGCGTCGACTCGTCCACCTCCAGGCCGACGGCCTTGATGACCCGCGCGTCGGCGGGGACGGCGTCGCCCGCGCGGAGCTCCACCACGTCGCCGGGCGCGAGATCCTCCGTGGTCGCGGCCTCGGTGCCGCCGGGACGGCGCAGCCGTACGTGGACCTGGGTGGCCTCGGTCAGGCGGTGCAGCGCGTGGTCCGCCTTGAACCGCTGCACGCCCCCGAGGAAGGCGTTGATGACCACCACCGCGCTGATCATCACTGCGTCGAGCACCGAGCCGACCATGGCCGAGATGCCTGCCCCGGCCGCGAGCGCGGGGGTGAGCGGGTTGGCCAGTTCCTCCGCGGTCGCGCGCGCCAGCGACTGCGGCTCTTCGACCTCGGTGGTCGCGGCCTCACGCCGGCGCCGCACGGCGTCGGCGTCGGGGATCCCGTCGGACGACGAGCCGAGCCGCGAGAGGACCTCCTTGACCGACATGGCATGCCAGGGGGTGGTGTCGGCGTGGAGCGGGGCCGGCACGCGAGCGGCGGCGCGGCCCGCCCACTCGCCCAGCGAGACGGCGGCCAGGGACACGAAGGCGTTCACGAAGTGCGCGCGGCGAAGCGACGCCGCCTCGGGCCCCGCCATCGCGAGCAGGCTGCCGACGACCGCCGCCGTGGCGGCGAGCCGCACGCCGTTCCGGCTGTTGCTCACAGCCCGTGGCAGGCAGGTGAGGAACAGGTGGACGCCGGGAGGCTCTCCGGCGATGTCGGCGTCCCACGGCACGGACGCCTCGGTCATGTCCGCGATGCCGACGCCGATGTCCGCCTGGGCCAGCGCCTGCCGCGCTCCTCGTGACACCACGACCACGCCATGACCCTGTTTCTGCAGGTCGTAAACCCGATCGGCGAGCTCGGCGCCGCCCGGCAGCACCTGTCCGATCGCGAGCCGCTGGGCGAGCCCGTCGTCCCCCGCCAGCATCACCGTGCCCGCGGCCTTGGCCGCCGCGACGATGGCCACGGCCAGCGGGTCGATCTCCCGCGCCAGGCCCACGACGGCGATCGGCGTGCCGTTCCTGCGCACCTCGATGGCGCGCAGGCCCCGTTCCCGCCATCCGGCCGCGTGCGCGGGGAGCAGGGTGGCGAGGTCGCCGAGCGGCGCGGTGGACCAGCCGTCGCCGGCCCGTTCGCCGCCCGGGTCGGCGAAGTCGACGAGCGAGTACAGCCGGGCGTACAGCTCGCCGGTCTTCACGCCCTCCACGAGCGGCTCGACCCGGTCGATGCTCCAGGAGCCGGTGGTCAGCGAGTCGGCGTGGAGGATCACCGTGTCGACCCGGTCCATCGCACGCAGGACACCGGCGTCGAGGATGACCGTGTCGCGCGCGCACAGCGCGCGGCCGATCGCCCCCGCGAACGCCTCGCGGGTCATGAACCCGACCCTCGGCGTGGCCGAGACGAGGATCGACAGCGCGCGCCCGGTGCGGGGGGCGAGGATCCGCGCGGCCCCGTAGGCGGCGACGGCCACCGGGCTGGCGACGTCCGCGTAGCGCTCGACGGGCCCGTGCCGCGGATGCCCCCGGCGCGGGCGGGAGGCCGCCCTGATGTGGTGGTAGGCGCCCGGCTTGTCCGCCAGCCGCTCCTCAAGCCGCTCCCAGGTGCGCCGCTCCGCCCTCGCCTCCACATACCGGCACACCGCCATGGTGGCCTGCGCGACCAGCCCGAGTGGTCGCAGTGTGAGCGTCTGGGCGACGAGGTTGACCGTGGTGAACATGGAGTTCGTGGGCCCGCGCCCGAGACGGAGGTCGAACTGCTCACGCAGGAAAGGGGTGGAGTTCGTCAGGTGCGTAACGGCGGGCACCACCGGGTGGAGGGGCCGTATCCTCGCCAGCCTGCCGGCGACCACCAGGCCCATGGCCGTGACGCCCGCCGCGAGCCGGATGGTCGCGCGCACGTGCTCCTCGACCAGGCGGACCGGCGAGTGGAGCACCCTCTCCTCCTGCGAGTCGAGCTCCTCGACGATCGCCATCAGCTCGTCCTGGTCGACCGCGTCCGGGTCGCACCGCACGAAGACCCAGCCGAGGCGGCCGTTGACCTCCGCCCGCACGACTCCCGGCAGCGCGCCCAGCCGCTCCTCAAGCGCCCGCGCGGCGTCCTCGGTACCCGGGCCGCCGATGGCGTACAGGTCGATGCGCAGCCCGCCGGGGCAGGTGACGAGCCTGCGAGGGCACGGGATGAGGTCCCGGAGCGGGGCGGGCAGCACGTCCCGCACCAACGCGGCGGACGACCCCAGCACCCGGGTCAGGAACATCCGGCTCTCCAGCAGGCGCACCCCATCATCCCTCCATGCGGGAATCGGGGGGCGTTCCACCAGAGCACCCTCAGACGCGGTGCCCCAATGGCCGAAATGCCGTCCTCGACACTCTTCCTCGCTCCAGCACCACATAAACCCAGCTCAGCGCGCGGCCTAGGCGAACGAGACGGGGCAGGTCCTACACGGCGAGCAACTGGTTCTCCAACTGGTGCTTGATCACCATGGGTGAGACCTGGAAGTGTTCGGCGACCACCTCCAGATCGTCCTGCACCGCCGCCTCGGGAGCGTCGCCGAGAAGCTCACTGATGCCCGCAGCCGGGGCGAGCAGTTCGGCCGCGAATGCCCGCTCGACCTTCTGTCGGTCGGTGTAGGCGGTGGTGACGAGGAAGATCGGCTCCGGTTCCCAAAGATAGTGCCAGAGCGCCCGGGAAAGGGTGAACCGCTGCGAACCAACCGGAGGGCCCGGTCGCATGACGACCAGCGGACCGGATCCCTCGGCTGCTCCTCCGACCGCCTGCAACCCGCGGTCAGCGGCGGGCCGGTCAATGGTGGAGATGTAAGGGGCGAGCCCGAACACCTCCCTGCCCGAGAGTCCCAGCGCTTGCCGTACGGCCTGGGCCTGGCTCCAGCCTTTCTCCCACGACCGGTCACCAGGCGACACACGCGGAGGCCGCAACCGGAGCCGCAGGTCGTTGGCGGCCGTCGCCTGCTTGCCCTCACGGATGTCTGATCGGGCCGCACGGATCCATTCCAAAGCATCGTTCATGAGTGCCGGCTCGACGGCGTCCAAGAAGTCCCCGAGGAGCTTTCCTGGTAGTTCGTCGGCGGCCCGCACGATCAGCCGCTCGTACGGAGCCGCCTCCGCGTAGGGGTCGAGCCCGAGCCTCGCGGCGGCGAAGCAGAACTCGGCCTCCTCCGGCTCCGTTCGCTGGATCTCCGCCCATTCCTTTTCCAGCGCGGTATCGGTGATGCCCTTCTCAGCCAGGCGGGTCAGGACGGCTGAGATGAGGCGAGCGAACTCCTGCTCGACGGATTCGCGCTCGACGAAGGCCTCGCCTCTCGCGAGAAACCTGATCGGCCGGTCCGACGGAGGACGCCGGTCGTCGTGCCAGATCAGATGTGTCTGCTCCCCTTCGGGGATGACCATGAGGTCAGGCCACAGGAAGCCGTCGCCGCTCGCCCGAAGGCAGTGCCGCCCGAACTGCCGCGTGTCATAGCGGCCAGGGGTGTGCAGGCGGAGGGTGCGCGCAGGCCGGGCATCCGCCCGCAGGAACCACCAGTTGTACGCCACCCACTCGGCGATCGGATAAAGGGGGCAGTAGATCGAGCGACGCGAACTGCCTGATTCCCGGTCTTCGACAAGGGTGACATGGTCGGAACCGACACTGATCTCTATGCGCGCCCACGTCGCGCGATGCTCGGGAGCGCGCACCGAGGACGCCGTCTCCCACTCCCACCGGATCTTCAACTCCGGAACCGTCGTCATCGGTCACCGCCCTCACTGATCTCGTTGAGCTTCTCCGGCCACTCATCTTGATCGAGCGGATATCCCTTGTACTGACCGAGCTCCCGATTGACCAGCCTCGCCTCTTGACATCCTCCCCGGCGTGAACGCCGGGGATTCCCCCACGTCGCCGTGGGGTTCTTACTGCTTCTGCTACGCCGCTTGCGCGTCGTAGGTTCCGGGCGGTGCCAGGGTCGGAGTTGCCTTCCCTGGTCTTACCTGCCCTCCACAGTCGTTTATGCCGTGTCCAGCCGGCCCGGCGGCCACGGTCGCAGCGGTGAGCCGCTGCCCCTCAAGCAAAATGTTGATCGCCGCGGTGACATCCCGGTCATGATGCTCGCCACACGACGGGCAGTCCCACTTGCGCACATCGAGCGGGAGTTTCCCGTTCCGCCACCCGCAACAGGGACACAACTGAGAGGACGGATACCAGCGGCCGGTCCTGGTCAGGGTGCGGCCGTACCGGGCGGCCTTGCCCGCCAGCAAGGCCAGGAACGCCGCCCAGCTCGCGTCGTTCACCGACTTGGCCAACCGGCCCCGCCCCAGCCCCCGCACCGCCAGATCCTCGACATGCACCGCTTGGCTCTCACGGATGATCGAGGTGGTGGTCTGGTGCAGGAAATCACGGCGCGCGTCGGCGACCTTGACGTGCTGGCGGGCGACCCGCACCCGCGCCTTGTCCCGATTGGCCGAGCCCTTCTTCTTACGCGACACAACCCGTTGCAGCCGGGCGAGCTTCTTCTCCCGGCGCCGCAACCATCTCGGGTTCGCGATCTTCTCCCCGTCACTGAGGATCGCGTAATGGGTCAGCCCCAGATCGATCCCCGTCTCCGCATCGACCTCAGGCAGCACCTGAGCGGCATCGTCGACCTCCACCACGAACGAGGCGAAATACCGCCCGGCGGCGTCCTTGACGACCGTGACCGACGACGGGGCCGCGGGCAGCGCGCGCGACCAGCGAACCTCCACCTGCCCGACCTTCGCCAGGCACAGCCGGCCCTCGGCAGTGAGGGAGAAGGCGTTGGTGTTGAACCGGACACCCTGCCGGTGATCACGGCGGGACTTGAACCGGGGCAGACCCATCCGGGGGCCCTTACGCCTGCCTGACACCGAGTCGAAAAAGTTCTTGTACGCGGTGTTCAGGTCGCGCACCGACTGCTGCAGCACCACAGAAGACACCTCGCGCAGCCACGCCCGCTCCGGGGTCTTCTTCGCTGCGGTGAGCACCAGACGTTGGATCTCGGCGTCCCCGATGTAGGGCAGACCGGCCTTGCGGGCGGCCCTGCGCGCCGCCAAAGCGTCGTTCCACACCACCCGGGCACACCCGAACGTCCTGGCCAGCATTTCCCGCTGAACCTCATCAGGGTAAAGCCGGTAGTTGTAACGCAACCTCACCCCCAACACCTCCATCACGAACGGCAACCTGAACCTCACGGGTTACTCGAACACATTATCCAGAGCATCCGGTCCGTGACGACAGAACCTGAACATCGCGTGGAAGACACCCGGTTTCCGCCATGCAGGTCCAACTGGTCTTCGTGACGAAATACCGCAAACACGTGCGACATACCGCAAACACGTGCGACGACCTTCTCCTTGCCCAAGCCCTGGGTGATCGGGCTGGTACCGGCATAGCTCTTGCGGACCTTGGCCCAGGCGTAGCGCTCGGGATCACCACCGAACTCTGCGAGCACCCCGGCGCCGAGGAGCAGGTTGACCGCCAGCACCGTTTACCCCGCGACCAGCGCACCCACCCACCGACCCCGGCCGCTCCCGATCCCGATGATCACCTCCGCATCATCGGCGCTCTCTCCGAACCGTTCACCGATCATCGCGTGAACCGGCCATGCCCGCCACGCCTCCGGCAGCCGCGCCTTGGCCCCTGAAGGCGAACCGCATTCATCCCCGCCCTGAACTGAAGGACGGGGCCTTCTGCGGCTTCCGGGTAAGAAACACGCTCGGCGAGATCCTTCAATGACACGCCCTCCGGGGCGTCAGGGGACTCCTCCGGAGAGGGCGACGGCGTTTGGGGGCACTCATGCGCCCAGTATGGCTGGATGCCTCCGCGCGTCAGGCCGGTCCCGCATAGGCGGACGCGGACTTTCGGCGGAGGCCGGGAGCGAGGGCGGGTGTGAAAGTTTCCGGGGTTCGGGCTGGCGGGTTGGGGGGTGGGGGCGGATTGGTTGACCTCGGGGGCGGGGGGTTCTTACGGTCGCGGCGACAGCCAGGAGGAGCCGATGACCGCCGTGCCCCGACCGCGCCACCTGCCGAGGGCGTGGAAGACATCCGTTCTCGTGATGCTGGTCCTCGCGACGTTCGGTGTCGTGGACCAGCCGGGTCCCGCCAAGGCGCTCGACACGCCGCCGTACAAGGATCCGGGCCTCAGCGTCGCCGCCAGGGTGAACGACCTGCTTTCCCGCATGTCGCTGGACGACAAGGTGGGGCAGATGACGCAGGCCGAGCGGGCCGCGCTCAACCCGGTGTCCGACCTCGCGACCTACCGGATCGGCTCGGTGCTCTCGGGTGGCGGGTCCGTGCCCTCGCCCAACTCGGCCACCGGCTGGGCAGACATGTACGACAACTTCCAGCGGCAGTCGCTGTCCACGCCCCTGGGCATCCCGATGATCTACGGGGTGGACGCCGTGCACGGCGACAACAACGTGGGAGGGGCGACGATCTTCCCGCACAACATCGGGCTCGGCGCGACGCGTGATCCGGACCTCGTCCAGAGGGTGGGGCGGGCGACGGCCGAGGAGGTGTCGGGGACCGGGGTCGACTGGACCTTCGCGCCCTGCCTCTGCGTGGCCCGCGACGACCGCTGGGGACGCACCTACGAGTCGTTCAGCGAGAACCCGGCGCTCGTCAGCCAGATGGCGACCATCGTCACCGGGTTCCAGGGCACGTCCCTGAACGGCCCCGCCTCGATCCTCGCCACCGCCAAGCACTACATGGGCGACGGCGGGACCACGGGAGGCAAGGACCAGGGCGACACCCAGCTCAGCGAGGCCGACCTGCGCGCCACCCACCTGCCGCCGTTCAGGGCCGCCGTCGAGCGGGGTGTGGGCTCGGTCATGATCTCCTTCAGCAGCTGGAACGGCCAGAAGATGCACGGCAACCGCTACCTCATCACCGACGTGCTGAAGGGCGAGCTCGGGTTCGGCGGCTTCGTGGTGACCGACTGGGCCGCCATCGACCAGCTCGACGGCCAGCCCGGCTTCACCGCCGACGAGGTCAGGACGGCGATCAACGCCGGCGTCGACATGGTCATGGTGCCGAACGACTACAAGAAGTTCATCTCCCTGCTGAAGTCGGAGGTGCAGGCCGGGCGGATCACGACGGCACGCGTCGACGACGCGAACCGGCGGATACTCACCAAGAAGTTCGAGCTCGGCCTGTTCGAGAAGCCGCTGACGGACCGGTCGTACACCCAGGCCGTGGGCAGCGCCGCGCACCGGGCGCTGGCGCGTGAGGCCGTACGCGCGTCGCAGGTGCTGCTGAAGAACGACGGCAGGCTGCTGCCGCTCGCCAAGTCCGGCGGAAAGATCTTCGTGGCCGGCAAGAGCGCGGACGACATCGGCAACCAGAGCGGCGGCTGGACCATCACCTGGCAGGGGTCGTCCGGCGCGATCACTCAGGGCACGACCATCCTGCAGGGCATCCGCGACAAGGTGGGCTCCGGCGCGACCGTCACCTACAACCGCGACGGGACCGGCATCGACTCCTCCTACCGGGCCGCGATCGCCGTGGTGGGCGAGACGCCGTACGCCGAGGGCCAGGGCGACCGGCCCTCGTCCCTCAGCCTGGACGCGACCGACCTCGCCACGCTCTCGCGGTTGCGGGCGTCCGGCGTGCCGGTGATCGTCGTGCTGGTCTCCGGGCGGCCGATGGACATCGCCTCGCAGGCCGGCGGGTGGAACGCGCTGGTGGCCGCCTGGCTGCCCGGCACCGAGGGGGGTGGCGTGGCGGACGTGCTGTTCGGCGACTACGCGCCGACCGGGAAGCTGCCGATGACCTGGATGCGCGAGTTCGCCCAGCAGCCGATCAACACCGGGGACGGCAAGCCGGCGCTGTACGACTACGGGTACGGGCTGACGTACTCGACATCCACCCCCAGTCCGACGCCCACCCCCACCCCCACCCCGACACCGACTCCCACACCCACACCCACACCGACGCCGACGCCGACCGTGGACGCGACACCGACCCCTACGCCTACGCCGGGTGGGCTCGGGTGCAAGGTGGCTTACAAGGTCAGCAGCCAGTGGCAGGGCGGGTTCAACGGGGACGTGACCATTAACGTCAGCGGGGTCGCGGTGAACGGCTGGACCCTCACCTTCGCCTTCCCCGGGGACCAGCGCGTCTCCAACGCCTGGAACGCCAGGGTCACGCAGAGCGGCACGCAGGTCACCGCGGCCGACGGCGGGTGGAACGCCCGCATCCCCGTTGGCGGCAGCGCCTCGTTCGGCTTCACCGCGTCGGCCGGCGGCACCAACGCCGCGCCGGCGGCGTTCTCCCTGAACGGGGTGCCCTGCTCAACCGTCTAGCGGTTCATGACATTTGTGGTAGCCAACTCCGGAAGATTCATAGTGCGCCGATTCGCGGCGGTACTGACAGAGTGGAGGGGTGGAAAACGCTGACCTCTCCCTCCGGCCGCCGCGGCATCGTGTCAGCCCCACCGCGATCTGGTTCTGGGGAGTACGAGCCGCCCTGGGGTGGCTCGTACTGATCGCCGTCCAGGTCCTGTGGGCGGTCGCCGACGACGGGAACCGCGCCGTCCATCTCACCGTCCTGGCCGTCACCGTCGTCGCCGGCCTGGCCCACGTGACCGTGATGCCGTGGTGGCGCTACCGGGTCCACCGCTGGGAGACCACGGCCGACGCCGTCTACACCCAGTCGGGATGGCTCCAGCAGGAGTGGCGCATCGCGCCGATCTCACGCATCCAGACCGTGGACAGCGAGCGGGGGCCGCTGGAGCAGCTCTTCGGGCTGGCCAACGTCACGGTCACCACCGCGTCGGCCGCGGGTCCGCTGCGCGTCAACGGCCTCGACCGCGCCACGGCACAGCGCCTCGTGGACGAGCTGACCGCCAACACCCAGGCGACGACCGGAGACGCGACGTGACCGGGACGGGCCCGGGGGTCGACGCGGGTACGACGCCCGGCACGGGCCCCGGGGACGACGCCGGCACGGATCCGGTCACGCCCGGCGCGGGCGATCCGGCCAAGTGGCGGCGGCTCAGCAGGCGCATGCTGGTGATCCATCCCTTCCAGGAGCTGGTGCGGAGCGCGCCCGCCCTGATCGGCCTGCTGGTGGCCGGTTCCACCCAGGACGATGGCGGCCACCTGTGGAGCCTGGCCGCCCTCGGCGTCATGCTCGTCCTCGGCACGCTGCGCTGGTTCACCACGACCTACCGCGTCACGCCGCAGTACGTCCAGGTGAGGAAAGGCCTGCTCCGCAGGAAGGTGCTGACCGCGCCGCGCGACCGGATCAGGACCGTCGACGTCACCTCCAACGTGCTTCACCGCGTCCTCGGGCTGGCCAGGGTCGAGATCGGCACCGGCCGATCCGACAGGAAGGACGGCGGCGCGCTCAAGCTCGACGCGCTCCACGCCACCGAGGTCGAACGGCTGCGCGACGAGCTGCTGCACCGCCGTCCCGCCGCCTCGGGCACCATCACCTCGGGTGCGTCCACCGCGCCCGCCACCGGTCGAGCCGTTCCCTCCGGAACGGACGCCCGCGAGTCGTTCCCGGCCTCCGAGACCGAGCTGGCCGCGCTGCGTCCGGCGTGGATCCGTTTCGGCCCCTTCACCCTGTCGGGGCTCGTCACCGTCGGCGTGCTGGCGGGGTTCGTCTCGCGCATCGCGGGCGAGGGCAACGTCGACCTGCTGTCGATAGGCCCGGTACGGCAGGTGGCCGACTGGTTCGGCCGGGGGGCGCTCTGGCTGCAGATCGCCGGCTCGGTGGCGGTGCTGGCGGTGTTCGTCGCCATCGCCTCCACGCTCGGGTACGTGCTCGCGTTCTGGCGGTTCCGGCTCACCCGTACGGC
Organism: Sphaerisporangium sp. NPDC088356; assembly: GCF_040685555.1. Taxonomy (NCBI): domain Bacteria; kingdom Bacillati; phylum Actinomycetota; class Actinomycetes; order Streptosporangiales; family Streptosporangiaceae; genus Sphaerisporangium; species Sphaerisporangium sp. NPDC088356. Next base: position 78,654 of record NZ_JBFBIK010000013.1, on the reverse strand, counting down.
GGGTGGCACGCTGCACGTGACGCGAGGTCTCATCACCACGCGAGCCACCACGCTGGAGGAGCGCCGCCTTCGCGGCGTCGAGCTGAGCGAGCCGCTGCTCCTGCGCGCGGCGAGCGGGGCGCGCGTCATCGCCGTGGCCACCGGCCTGCGGGTCGGGCGTGGTGCCCAGCGCGGCGGCTCGATGCTGCTGCCGCCCGCGCCGCGCGCGGAGGCCCAGGCCGTGGCCGCCCGCGTGCTCGGCACCGCGGGCCCCCTCACGGCCGAGCTCACCCCGCACGGCCCCGCCGCACTGCGCCGCCGCTTCACCCGCGCTCTCGCCTTCTGCGGAGGCGTCACCGCGGCGCTCCTGGCCCTGTGGTACTGGGCGGGGCTGCCCGCCTGGGCCTGGCAGGCCGCGCTCGCGCTGACGGTGGTGGCCCTGCCCATCGCGGCCGACCGCTACAAGAGCCTCGGCCACACGGTCGCCGAGGGCCATCTCGTCACGCGGTGGGGCTCGATCGTACGGCGGCACGTGGCGCTGAAGCACGAGGGGATCATCGGCTGGAACCTCAGGAGGTCGTTCTTCCAGCGGCGGGCCGGCCTTGCCACCCTCACAGCCACCACGGCGGCGGGCCGCCAGGGGTACGGCGTCTGGGACGTCGACCTGGCCGAGGCGCTGCGCCTCGCGGACCAGGGGATTCCCGGGCTCCTCACCCCGTTCCTCGTGAGCGGCGCCGAAGGCCGTTAGCCCACCGAGATCCTCCCGGGCGCGTAGTCCCCCAGATCGGGGGCACTGGACCCCCGGCCGCGGACAACGGCCGCCGATCGGCTCCGATGGCGGGAGAGCGGCGAGGAATGAGAGGGAACGAGCCTCATGGGTCTGGCTAAAAGGTTCGGCGACCGGTTCGGGCGCAAGGGCCGGCGGCTGCGCACGGTGGCCAGGGACGCATTCGGGTGGCAGGATCTGCGGCCGGGGCAGCAGGAGGCGATGGAGCACCTGCTGGCCGGGCAGGACGTGCTCGTCGTCATGCCGACCGGCAGCGGCAAGTCGGCCGTCTACCAGATCCCCGCGCTGCTACTCGACGGCCCGACGGTCGTGGTGTCGCCGCTGATCGCCCTGCAGCGCGACCAGGTGGCCGGGCTCGCCGAGGCGAACGCCGGAGGCGCCGTCGCGGTCAATTCCGCGCAGTCCGACGGCACCAGCGACGCGTCGTTCGACCAGCTTCGCGCGGGCACCGCCGAGTTCATCTTCCTGTCCCCCGAGCAGCTCGCCAAGCCCGAGGTGATCGACCGGCTGCGGGCGGCGCGGCCGTCGCTGATCGCCATCGACGAGGCCCACTGCGTGTCGGCGTGGGGCCACGACTTCCGGCCCGACTACCTGCGGCTCGGCCAGGCGATCGAACGGCTCGGTCACCCTCCCGTGGTGGCCCTGACCGCCACCGCCGCGCCCCTGGTACGCGACGACATCCTCGCCTCCCTCGGGCTGCCGGACGCGCGGCAGATCGTCCGGGGGTTCGACCGGCCGAACATCGACCTTGAGGTCCGCCGGTTCGTCGACAAGGAGTCCAAGCGCCGCGCGCTGATCGAGGACGCCGCCTCCCGTCCCGGCCTCGGCCTGGTGTACGTGGCCACGCGCCGCGCCGCCGACGAGTACGCCGCCGCGCTGCGCGAGGAGGGGCGCCGGGCGGAGGCCTACCACGCCGGGATGAAGGCCGCCGACCGCCACCGCGTCCACGAGCTGTTCCGCGACGACGGGCTGGACGTGGTGGTCGCCACCTCGGCCTTCGGCATGGGCATCGACAAGCCGGACGTCCGCTACGTCCTGCACTCGGACCCGCCGGAGTCGCTGGACTCCTACTACCAGGAGATCGGCCGCGCGGGACGCGACCAGGAGCCCGCCTCGGCCGTCCTGTTCTACCGGCCGGAGGACCTCGGCATCCGCCGGTTCTTCGCCGGTGGGCGCGTCGACGAGGAACTGCTGCTGCGCGTGGCGACGCTCGTCCACGAGCACGGCGGCACCGTCCCCGCGCCCGAGCTGAGGGACCTGCTGGAGGTGGGCCCGTCCAAGCTGACCGGCGTGGTGAACCTGCTGGAGCGGGTCGGAGCCGTCACGGTCACCGAGACCGGCGACCTGCGCTCGATCGCCGGCGGGCCCTCGCCGGACCACGCCGCCGCCGAGGCCGCCGGGCTGGACGACACCCGCCGCAAGGTCGACGAGTCGCGGATCGAGATGATGCGCGGCTACGCCGAGACGACCGGCTGCCGGCGGAGGGCACTACTGGAGTACTTCGGCGAGCCGTACGAGCGGACCTGCGGGAACTGCGACACCTGCCGCTCGGGCGCGACGACCGGCGCCGCCCCGGCCGAGCAGGTGGGCGACGGGCCGTTCCCGATGCACGCCAAGGTACGGCACAGCGCGTGGGGGCCCGGGGTCGTCATGAGCAGGGAGCCCGACCGGGTCACGGTGCTCTTCGAGGACGTCGGCTACAAGACCCTCTCGCTGGAGGCCGTCGAACGCGACAACCTCCTCGTGCTGGCGAGCTGACGTGGGACGCTACGGCTGGAAGCGGTAGCCCATGCCGGGTTCGGTCAGCAGGTGGCGCGGGTGGGCGGGGTCGCTTTCGAGCTTGCGGCGCAGCTGCACCATGTACTGCCGCAGGTAGTGGGTCTCCTTGACGTAGCCGCCGCCCCAGACCTCGGTGAGCAGGCGGCGCTGGCTGATCAGCTTGCCGGGGTTGCGGAGCATGATCGACAGCAGGTGCCACTCGGTCGGCGTGAGCCGTACCGCGCCGGAGACCGTCATGCCGACCAGATCGACCACGTGGTCGCCGACCCGGATCTCGGCCAGCTCCTCGTCGTGCGTGGCCGCGCGCCTGGTCGCGGCCCGGATCCTGGCCAGCAGCTCGTCGATGCCGAAGGGCTTGGTGACGTAGTCGTCGGCCCCGGCGTCGAGCGCGCCCACCTTGTCGGCGCTCCCCGCCCGGCCCGACAGGACGATGATCGGGATGCTGGTCCAGCCTCGCAGGCCGTGGATGACCTCCACGCCGTCGATGTCCGGCAGCCCGAGGTCGAGCACGACCAGGTCGGGATGCCACCCGGCGGCGTGCCGGAGCGCGGTGCTCCCGTCGCGGGCCACCTCGACGTCGTAGTGGCGCGCGACGAGGTTGATGCGCAACGCCCGCAGCAGCTGGGGTTCGTCGTCGACGACGAGGATCTTGGTCATAGGGCGCCCGCTCGGGAGGAGATGGGGAGGGTGAGGATCATGGTCAGGCCGCCTCCGGGGGTCTCCTCCGGCACGAGGCTGCCGCCCATGGCCTCGGTGAGGCCCCGGGCGAGCGCCAGGCCGAGGCCGACCCCGGTGTGGTTGTCGCGGTCGCCGAGACGCTGGAACGGCAGGAAGACCTGGTCGTGCTGGGAGACGGGGATGCCGGGCCCTCTGTCGATGATCCGGATTTCGACGTTCTCGCCGTACGAGCTGGCCGTGACCAGCACCTTCTCCCCCGGCGGGCTGTATCTGACCGCGTTGGAGATGAGGTTCACCAGCACGCGCTCCAGCAGCGCCGGGTCGGCGACGACCTCGGGGAGCTCGTCGGAGATCTCGTCGAGGACCCGCTCGCGGAGGTGGCCGAGGTCGCCGAGCGCGCGGGGCATGACGTCCTCCACTCCGAGCGGACCCGAGGCCACGCCGAGGACCCCCGCCTGCAGGCGGCTCATGTCCAGCAGGTTCGCCACCAGGCGGTCGAGCTTCTCCAGCGACTCGTCGGCGGTGGCAAGGAGCTCCCGGTAGTCCTCCCGGCTCCACCGCATGTCGCCGCGGAGGCTTTCGACCGCGGCCTTGGCCGAGGCGAGCGGGGTGCGCAGGTCGTGGCTGACGGCGGCGAGCAGGGCCGTACGCATCTTGTCGGCCTCCTCCAGGGGGCCCGCCCGCTCGGCCTCCTCGGCCAGGCGCTCCTGGCGCAGCGCGACGGCCGCCTCCGCCGCGAACGCCTCGACCACCCTTCTGTCGGCCGCGTCGAGCAGCCGCCCGCACAGCGCCATGACCAGGTCGTCGTCGATCACCACGTCGGTGTCCCCCTCGGCGGGGCACCCGCTTGGGCCGGCTCCCGCCGTCGCGGCGACGCGCCAGGCACGCGGATCGGACCGGTCGCCGGGGACCGGCTCGATCTCGGGCCGCCGCTCCAGCAGCGTGACGGCCGTCAGCCCGAAGGTCTCCCGCATCCGGGCGAGCAGCGAGGGAAGTGCCGCGTCGCCGCGCAGGACGTGCCCGGCCAGGGTGGACAGCACCTCGGCGTCGGCGCCGGCCCGCGCCGCCTCCCGCGTACGGCGGGCGGCGAGGTCGACCACGGCGCTGACCATCACCGCCACCAGGACGTAGACGGTGAGGGCCAGGAGGTTCTCGGCCCGGGCGACGGTCAGCGTGTGGACCGGCGGGGTGAAGAAGAAGTTGAGCAGCCCGAATCCCAGCACCGCCGCCGTGACGGCCGGCCACATGCCGCCGGCCAGGGCCACCGAGACGACCATGAGCAGGAACAGCAGGATCTCGGTCGGCAGCGTCACGTGGGGGCGCAGCCCGTACAGGATCGCCGTCAGGGCGGGCAGCCCGGCCAGTGTGAGCGCCCACCCGGCACCGCGCCGCCGCCACGTGAGCGCCGCCCGGCGCGACGGCCTGCTCCGGCCCTGGCCGGCCACCTCGTGGCTGATCATGTGGACGTCGATCGACCCGGACAGCGCCGTCGTGGTCACGCCGACCCCCCGGGAGAGGATCTGGGCGAACCGCCCACGCCGTGAGGCCCCGAGGACGAGCTGGGTGGCGTTCACGCCTCTGGCGAAGTCGAGCAGCGCGCGGGCGATGTCGGCGCCGACGACCTGGTGGTAGCTGCCCCCGAGGCTCTCGACCAGGGCGCGCTGCCGGGCCAGGTGCGCGGGATCGGCTCCGGTCAGCCCGTCGGACCTGGTCACATGCACGCCCATCAGGTCGGCGGCGCGGTTCCTGTCGGCGATCCTGGCGGCCCTGCGGATGAGCGTCTCGCCCTCAGGGCCTCCGGTGAGCGCCACCACCACGCGTTCCCTGGTCTCCCAGGTGCCCGCGATGCCGTGGTCCGCGCGGTAGCGGTCGAGCTGGTCCTCGACCTTGTCGGCGACCCACAGCAGGGCCAGCTCCCGCAGGGCGGTCAGGTTGCCCACGCGGAAGTAGTTCGCGAGCGCCGCGTCGATCTTCTCGGGGCCGTAGACGTTGCCGTGGGCCATGCGGCGGCGCAGCGCCTCAGGGGCCATGTCGACCAGCTCCACCTGGTCGGCCCGCCGCACGACCTCGTCCGGGATGGTCTCGCGCTGGGGCACCCCCGTGATCGCCTGGACCACGTCGTTCACCGACTCCAGGTGCTGGATGTTGACCGTGGTGATGACGTCGATGCCCGCGCCGAGGATGTCCTCCACGTCCTGCCATCGCTTGACGTTGCGCGAGCCCGGCACGTTGGTGTGCGCGATCTCGTCGACGAGCGCGACCTTCGGCCGCCGCCTGATCACCGCGTCGGGGTCGAGCTCGGTGAAGACCGCCCCCCGGTACGCCAGCGTCCGCCGGGGCACGGTTTCGAGCCCTTCGAGCAGCTCGGCGGTGTGAGCGCGGCCATGGGTCTCCACCAGGCCGACGACGACGTCCGTACCCCGTCCGGCCCGGCGGTGCGCCTCCGCGAGCATCGCGAAGGTCTTCCCCACACCGGGCGCCGCGCCAAGATAGACCCGCAGCCGGCCCCTGTCGGGTTCCCCCATGGTCCCAGGCTACGACCCCGCGCGTGCTCCCCTTGATCAGGCAGGGCACGCGCGGGGCGGGCGGCGTCGACTACGCGGCGGCCGCGCGGGGGTTTCGCGCCGCCTCCCGGCCGGAACCCCTGCCCGGGATGAGCGGTGTGCCGAGGATGGCGTGCCCGACCACTGCGACGCAGACGAAGCCGAGCACGAGGCCCCAGCTCACGTCGGTCAGGTGGTGCATGCCCCTGTACAGCCGGGAGATGCCGACGATCAGCGGGGCCGCGATGCCGAGCACCCACCACAGCACCTTGAGGACGGTGTGGCGATGGGTGTGCAGGGCGAGGACCAGCGCCATCCCACAGTAGAAGCCGACCGCGGCGCTGGTGTGCCCCGAGGGGAAGCTGGAGGTGGGCGGCGCGGGGTCGAGGTGGTGGACCGTCGGCCTGGGGCGCTGGATGAAGACCGTGGCCAGCAGGAAGACCGCCGACTGCGTCCAGACCGACAGGATGATGAAGATCGACTCACGCCACCGCTTGAAGACCAGCCGGAACGCGATCGCCGCGATGGCGGTCAGGACGATGATCACCGGCGTGTCCGACAGCATTGAGCCGAAGTGTGTGAGCGTGTTGAACAGGGGGGTGCGGTCCTCCGCGAGCCCCTGGTTCACCGCCACCTCGCCCGCGACCTCGGCGTGGAGCGGCCTGGTGATCAGCCAGCCGACCCCGAGCGTGACCGCGGCCAGTAAGACGAGGGGAAGCAGGATGAGGCGCAGCACCCATGCGACGGTCTCCGACCCCCGCGTGCCGCTCGCCGTCACCCTAGTGTCCGTGACCATGTGCACTTCCCTTCGGGGAGATATCCTTCTTGGCCTCCGGCTCGACACCCTCTCGGTGCGGCTCGGAGGGGCGGCGTCCCATTTCACGACGCCAGGTCTCGAACGCGGCCGTCGTCGCCGCGACGACCGCGATGCCGAACACCACGCCCGCCACGACGTCGCTGACCCAGTGCACGCCGAGCGCGACCCGCGTGTAGGCCACGCCGACGACGATCACCGCGCCGACGATCCACGCCACCACCCTCTGACGGTGGCTCAGGACGGGCAGGAGCAGGAGGATCAGCACGCCGACGCCGAGCGTCACGTTGACCGCGTGCCCGGAGGGGAACGACGAGCCGGGCGCCAGGTCGACGGGGTTCGGCAGGTGGGGACGGGCGCGGGCGACGAGTACCTTGAGCCCGAGCCCGAGCAGCCCGCCGACCGTGATCGTCGTGACCGCCCAGGCCGCGAGCCGGGGGGCACGCCGGTAGACCAGCCAGGCCGCCGCCAGCCCGATCAGCACCCGCCAGGTACCCGGGCCGAAGACGTCGGTCCAGAGCCGCAGGAAGCTCACCCAGGCGGGATGCGCCACCGCGTAGGTGTGCAGCGTGTTCGCCGCGCCCTCGTCGAGCCGGTTGAGCGGCCCGAACGAGGTCTCCACGAGAACCAGCAGGAGCGTGAACGGGATCAGGACGAGGATGACCGCGCCCGACGCCAGCGTGAGCCGCAGGCCCAGCCGCCTGTCCGGGTCGAACCGGTCCCCGAACCATCCGTTCTTGCCCCCGCCGAACCACGATCCGCGCGTGCCCGGCCCGGCCTCCTGTGTTGCGTTCACGTACGCCGTTCCCTTCCCATACCGGTTCCGCTCCCCCGAGCGGCCCGGAACGTGCTCATCACTGCCCGCATCCCCCCGGATCAGGCTTCGTAAGTTCCGCGTCTTTCGTACGGCTGCCCGCGGGGCCGGGGTCGGCCTTGATCGGGCCGCCCGTCCCCCCGCGGCACGCCTCCAGTTGCGCCGCGAAGGACAGACCGAGGAACAGCGCTATGGAGCTGAGCAGCGACCACAGCATCAGCGCCATCACGGCGGTCAGCGGTCCGTACGTCGCGCCGAACGACCCGCTCTTTTCGATATAGAACGCCAGTGCCCAGGTGAACAGGATCCAAAGCGTCAGGGCGACGATCGCCCCGGCCGCGAGCCAGGTGTGCCCAGGCTGCTTGCGCCGGGGCGCGGCACGGAACAGCACCGAGGCCGAAAGCACGGCGAGCAGGAAGCCGACCGGCCACCGCAGCACCGTCCACGCCATGGTCGCCGTGTCGCCCCAGTCGTACACCTGCGCGATCGCCAGGCCGATGGCCTTGCCGCCCACCATGATCACGAAGCCCAGGGTCATCAGCGAGCCTGCCGTGAGGGCCATCAGCACGGCCTTGGTGTACTTGCGACGGAACGGGCTGTCGCGCTCCACGCCGTAGATTCGGTTGGCGCCGCGCTCGATCTGGGCCATGGCGGTGGTCAGCCCGACCACGGCCGTTCCGAGGCCGAACCACAGGGCGATGGCACCGCCGTCGCCGGCGTGCCGCTGGCCCACCGCGAGGGCGTCCTTGATGACCTCCTCACCGGAGCCAGAGGCGAACTGGCGAATGATCAGCTGCATGACCTGCCCGAGCTCCTCCTGGTGGAGCACTGAGCTGAGCCCGACGGCGGCGATGGCGCCGGGGATGATCGCCAGGCAGATCTGGAAGGCCAGCGCCCGCGAGTGGCTGAAGCCGTCGCCGTACCTGAACCGGATGAACGAGTCGCGGACGAGGTGCCATCCGCCGTACCGGCGCAGCGTCACCCAGGCGTCGTCTGCGCTGAGCTCCTCGCCGCTCATCGACCTCGTCTGCGGCACCGTGGTGGCCGTGCCCATGGGTCAGCCCTCCGTTTCGCGGGGCGTCCGCAGCAGCAGCGCCTTGGGGCTCGTCTCGATCGACATGCTGGTGCCGTAGCCGATGGGGTCGCCGTCGCACTCGTGCAGGACGGCGGGGTCGACGTCGATCTGCATCCGGGCGGCGGTGTACCGCTCCGCGCGCCGGTCGTAGCGCTGGGACCGCGTGAGAACATGGCCGGCCACGCGCAGCCAGTCCATCGGGGTGCGCGGGGCCAGGATGAGGATGTCCAGGTGCCCGTCGTCGGGCTGGGCGTCGGGCAGCAGGCGCAGGCCGCCCTGGAGCTGGCCGACGTTGCCGATCAGCACCATCATCGCCCGCCTGCGCAGCGTCGTACGCCCGTCCAGGCAGAGCGTGACCTGGAACGGCCGGTCACGAAGGTGCTTGGCCAGCCCGCCCACGTAGGCGAGCCAGCCGATCTTGGCCTTGGCGCCGTCGCTCGTGCTGTGCGCCATGGAGGCGTCCAGGCCGATGCCCGCCATGACGACGAACGGACGGCCGTCGATGGCGCCGACGTCGATCGCCCGCGTCTCGCCCTCCACCCCGGTGCGGATGGCGTCCGCCAGCGTGCCGGGGAGCTTGAGGTTGCGGGCCAGCAGGTTGCCGGTGCCGACGGACAGGATGGCCAGCGGCACACCGGTGCCCATCAGGCCCTCGACGCACGCGCGCACGGTGCCGTCGCCGCCGGAGGCGAAAACCAGCTCGGCCCCCTCGGCCACGGCCTGCTTGGCCATGCCCACGCCGGGGTCCTCGGCCGTCGTCTCGATCCACAGCGGCTCGTCCCACCCGTGACGCGCCAGCTCGGCCGTCACCTCGGCGCGGTGGCGGTCCATCTCGGACACCTTGGTCGGGTTCACAATCACTGCAGCTTGGGGCACGGCACTGCTTGCTACCCGGATTGCGGAGGTTTGAACGGGTCTTACAGGCGCTGGAGCTCAGGTGCCGGTCAGCACCTCGGCCACGACGCAGGTGATGTTGTCGGGGCCGCCGCCCTCCTTGGCGAGATCGATGAGCCGCTGGGCGGCCTCGCCCAGATCGGTCACCGTGGTCAGCGTCTCGTGCAGCGCCTGCGGGCCGACCACGCCGCTCAGCCCGTCGGAGCAGATCAGGTAGCGGTCGCCCGGGCGCGCCTCACGCATCGAGAGGTCGGGCTCGACGGACCCGCTCCCGCCGAGCGCCCGCATCAGCAGGGAGCGGCGGGGATGCGCGGCGGCCTGCTCGGGCGTCATCTGCCCGTCGTCCACGAGCGACTGGACCAGGGTGTGGTCGCGCGTGATCTGGTAGAGGTAGCCGTCGCGGAGCATGTAAGCACGGGAGTCGCCGATGTGCGCGAGCGCGAAGCGCGCACCGTCCCAGAGCATGGCGGTGAGGGTCGTGCCCATGCCGGTGAGCTTGGGATCGCGCCCCGCCATGTCCTTCAGCCGCCGGTCGGCCTCGGTGATCGTGGTCTCCATCGATCCGAGCAGGTCGGCGCTGGGGGGGTCGCTGTCCAGAGCGGACATCGTGGCGATGACGGTCGCGCTGGCCACCTCGCCGTGGCTGTGCCCGCCCATCCCGTCGGCTACGGCGAGAAGACGGGGACCGGCGTACACCGAGTCTTCGTTCTGCTGGCGGCGCAGGCCGACGTCGGTGCGAGCCGCGTAACGCAACGTGAACGACGCGTTGTTCGACATGGCCTCAGTAAATCATTGGTTGAAACACTTCACAACCATATAATTGGTGGATTGCAGCGGCATGGTGGACTAATCTGGCCGTGGGGAGCCGAGGTGAACCCCGAGCAGGGAGATGCGACGCGAATGGGACACGACGCCATGTTGAACGCAGGCGACATCGCCCGGCTCGCCGACGTCGGGCGCGCGGCGGTGAGCAACTGGCGACGCCGCTACGACGACTTTCCCCAGCCTGTGGGCGGCACGGCCGCGAGCCCGCTGTTCTCCCTCCCCGAGGTCGAGGACTGGCTGCGCCGCAATGGCAAATCCTACGAGATGTCGCTGGGCGACCGCGTCTGGCAGCGGTTACGCGCCGCCGGTGACGACCTGCGGCTCGGCGACCTGGTCGGGTGCGCGGGAGCCTTCCTGCTCTACCTGCGACGCGAGCCCGACGGCTGGAAGGCGGTCGCCCGGAGTCCCGAGCCGGCCAAGCGGCTCCACCAGGCCGCCGCCACCGCGACGGCCGACCTGCCCGTGCCGGTCGACTGGGGGCTGATCGACGCCCGGCTCTACCGGCTGGTCGCCGACCTGGCCGCGGAGAACGGGCCGCTCGCCGCCTTCGAGCTGCTCCTTGAGCGTTACGTCGAGGCCCATTCCCGGCAGCTCTCCGTCACGCGGGCCGGCATCGCCGAGCAGGTGGCGCGGCTGGCCCGCCTCGAAGCCGGCACGACCGGCGACACCGGCACCGTCTTCGACCCCGCGTGCGGCGTCGGCGGCGGCCTCCTGCTGCCCTTCGCAGGGGCCGGCGTGCTCGGACAGGAGAGCGGCGAGACCGCGGCGCTGCTCACGGCCGTACGACTGCTGCTGCGCGACGCGCGCGCGAAGGTCGTCGCCGGCGACTCGCTCCGGCTCGACGGCTTCCCCGACCTGCGCGCCGACATCGTGGTCTGCGACCCGCCGTTCAACGAGCGGGCGTGGGGCTACGAGGAGCTGACCGGAGACCCCCGCTGGGAGTACGGCCTGCCGCCGCGCGGGGAGTCGGAGCTCGCCTGGGTGCAGCACTGCCTGGCCCATGCCCGTCCCGGCGGCCTGGTCGCCATCCTCATGCCCGCCGCCGCGGCGAGCCGCCGCCCCGGCAAACGGATCCGGGGCAACCTGCTGCGGGCCGGCGCGCTGCGCGCGGTGGTCACGCTTTCGGCCGGCGGCCCCGACCTGTGGCTCCTGCGCCGCCCTGAAGCCGGCGAGCGGCCGCCGTCCCTGGTGCTGATGATGGACGCGACCGACAGCCTTTCGACCGTCGAGGCCGCCTGGCGCGCGTTCAAGGCCGACCCCGAGTCCGAGCCGCCCGGCACCGCCCAGGCCGTCCGCATCATCGACCTGCTCGACGACGAGGTCGACCTCAGCCCGGCGCGGCACCGCCCGCACCGGCGCGAGGAGGATCCGGCCCTCGGGTTCGTCGCGGTGGAGGACCGCTTCCGCGCCGTGGTGGCCGCGCTGCCGGGGGCGCTGCCCGGCATCGCGCCGCTCGCCGAGGCGCGCGACCTGCCGAGCACGACCGTCGGCGAGCTGGTCAGGGCCGGGCTGGTCACGATTCAGCAGGGGCCGCCGAGGATGCCGGCGGGAACCGGTGACCTGCCGGTGCTGACCGCCGCCGACCTCGCCACCGGAGGCGGGCCCTCCGGCCGCACCTCGCACGACCAGGGCCACGTCGTGCTTGCGGCCGGGGACGTCGTCGCCACCAACACCACCGCCGAGACCGCCGCCCGCACCGTCGCCGAGGGCGGCGCCGTGCTCGGACCCCAGCTCCACCTCTACCGGGTCGACCGCGAGCGCATGGATCCCGACTTCCTGGCCGGATACCTGCGCTACGCCGGCACGTCCGGCGCGGCGCGGGCGTATTCGGGCGCGAGCCGGGTCGACGCCCGCCGGGTGCGGATCCCGAGGCTCTCCCTCTCCGAGCAGCAGGTGTACGGCAGGGCCTTCCGCGAGCTGCTCGCCCTGGAGGACCGGCTGCGCGAGACGACAGCGCTGGGAGAGACGCTCATCCGGCTAGGCTTTGACGGTCTTGTCGGCGGCCATCTGCGGCCCAACGGTTAAGGGTGTATTTTCCCCGATAGATCGTCAGGAGGGGCGAATGGTCATCGGCGACCGGTATGTGCTTGACGACCTGCCCCTCGGCCAGGGCGGCATGGGCGCCGTCTACGGCGGCCAGGACAAGCATCTCGACCGCAAGGTGGCCGCTGACCGGGCGGCAGCTGTTCGCCGGGCCCACGGAGTACGCCGTGTTCGAGAAGCAGGTGAACGAGACGCCGCCGGAGATACCGGGCATGCCCGAGGAGCTGAACCGGCTGATCACCGAGCTGCTGGAGAAGAAACCCGAGAACCGGCCCCCCGACGCGAACACCCTCTACGAGCGTCTGCAGCCCTTCGCGGTCGACCTTCCCATGCTCCCCGGCTTCCTCACCCCACCGTCGGTCGCGAGCCCCGGCCGCATGTACGCCCGCGTGGTCGGCCGCGTCCTTCCCTGACCGGCCGGCACCAGACCCATCATGCTCAACTCGGCCGGCACCCGTCCGCCGCGTCCAGGCCGGTCAGCAGCCGTCCG
>NZ_JBFBIK010000013.1:0-65839 GCF_040685555.1 Sphaerisporangium sp. NPDC088356 | reverse complement strand
CGTCCGTTGTGTTCAGGTTGGTGAGCAGCCGTCCGTTGTGTTCAGGTTGGTGAGCAGCCGTCCGTTGTGTTCAGGTTGGTGAGCACGGCCCCGAAGATGTCGTGCAGTTGCCGGACCTGCTCGGGGGTGAGCCGGTCGAACAGCACCCGGCGTACCTCCTCGACGTGCCCCGGGGCCGCCTCCGAGAGGGCGGCGAAGCCCTCGCCGGTGAGCGTGGCCACGGTGGTGCGGCCGTCGCCGGGACGCTTCTCCCGGCGCACCCACCCCTGCGCCTCCAGCTTGGCGACGGCGTGCGAGAGCCGGCTGGCCGACGAGCGCACCAGCTGGGCCAGCTCGGTCATCGTCATCGATCGCCCGGGCGCCTCCGACAGCATCGCCAGGATCATGTAGTACGTGTGCGGCATCGCGGCGTCACGCTGGAGCTGCCGGTCGAGGGACTCGTGCAGGAGCTGCGAGGCCCAGAGGAAGGTGCGCCAGGTCCTCTGCTCGTCCTCATCCAGCCACCGCGTCTCGCTCACCCCCTCAGTTTACCGGTTCACTTGAGCGCTCAAATGTGGCCGCTTCGCCCACCTGCCGCGGCGGCACGCTCGTCACCGACGCGCGGCAGCGCGTACCCCGGGTGTGAGCGAGACCCTCAGAGGGTGCCGCCGGGGGTGTGGCGTAGTGCTCTGCCGGGGAGGGCGCCGGTGGGGTGGCCGTCGGCGATGACGGGGACGCCGGCCACGAAGACGTACGGGATGCCGGTGGGCTGCCGGCGGGGGTCGTCGAAGGTGGCCGCGTCGCCGACCGTGAGCGGGTCGAACAGCACCAGGTCGGCGTGGTATCCGGGTCTGACCAGCCCCCGTTCGACGAGCTTCAGCCGCCTCGCGGCGTTGCCGGTGAGGTGGGCGACGCACTCCTCCAGCGTGAGCACGCCCTGCTCCCGCACGTAGTGGCCGAGGTAGCGGGGAAAGGAGCCCCACGCCCGGGGATGCGGCCTCGCGCCGGTGAGCAGGCCGTCGCTGCCGCACGTGTGGGCGGGGTGCCTCATGATGGCCCGCACGTTCTCCTCGTTGCCCACGAGCTGCAGGATCGTGGTGCCGAGCTCGTCGTCGACGAGCTGCTCGCGGTAGACCTCGAAGGGCGCGCGGCCGGAGTCGGCGGCGAGCCGGGCGACCGTACGGCCGACGCGATCGGCGAGGGCGGGCGAGCGGGTGCCGGAGATCTGGATGGTGTCCCAGTCGACGGGCACCCCGTGGCAGCCGTCGGAGCCGTCCTCCTCCATGACGCGCCGGACGCGCTCGGCCGTCACGGGGTCGCGGAGCCGGGCCAGGGTGTGGTCGGGGCCGCCCTCGGACGCCCAGCTCGGCAGCAGCGCGGCGAGCGTGGTCGAGCCGGGCAGGTACGGATAGGTGTCCAGGGTGATGTCGCAGCCATCGGCGATCGCGGTGTCGAGCAGGCTCAGGAGCTCCCCGGCACGGCCGGCGTTGACGGCGAAGTTCATCGTCGCGTGGGCGAGGTGCAGCGGGCAGCCGGACGCGCGCGACACCGCCACCATCTCGGCGTACGCCTCCAGCGCGCCCGCGCCGTACGAGCGGTGGTGCGGGGAGTAGTAGCCGCCGAGCCGGGCGACGACCCGGCACAGCTCGACCAGCTCGTCGTCGCCCGCGTACATGCCGGGGGTGTAGGTGAGCCCGCTGGACATGCCGACCGCGCCCTCGGCCATGGCCTCGGCGACCAGCGTCTTCTGCCGTTCCAGCTCGGCCTCGGTGGCGGGCCGCGCGTCCCAGCCCATGGCCAGCATGCGCACCGTGCCCTGCGGCACGAGGTAGCAGGCGTTGACGGCGATGCCGCGGTCGAGCCTCGCGAGGTACTCGCCGACCGACCGCCAGTCCCAGTCGAACCCGCCGGGGTCGCCGTTCCACCCGGCGAGCTGCCGGCGGAGCTGCGCGAGCGTGGTGTCGTCGACGGGCGCGTACGACAGCCCGTCCTGCCCGAGGACCTCGCAGGTGACGCCCTGGCCGACCTTGGCCAGATGGCCAGGATCCGACAGCAGGGCCAGGTCGGAGTGGGCGTGCATGTCGACGAAGCCGGGCGCCAGGATGAGCCCGTCCGCGTCGAGGATCCGGCCGGAGCCGCCCGCTCCCGGCGAGGCGATGGCGGCGATCCGTCCGCCGCTCACGGTGACGTCCGCGACGTGCGCGGGCGCGCCCGTGCCGTCGACCACGGTCGCCCCGCGCAGAACCAGCCCGCCCATCACCCGGTGACCTCCCCGCCGCTCTCCCTCAGGAGTACACCAGAGTGGGCGCCCCCGGCGTGAACTCGGTGTGGATCAGGCGGGACGGCACGCCGAGGTGCAGCAGGCGGGAGGTCGTGACCTGCACCATGTCGGGCGAGCCGCAGACGAAGATGTCCCCGTCCAGGGCGACGCGATGGTTGAGCAGCGCGTCGACGGCGCTCTCCCGCCGCCACTCCTGCGGGTCGTCGGAGACGGCCTTGACCACCCGCAGGCGCCGGTGGTGCGAACGCAGGGCGCGCAGGTCGGGCAGGTCGTACGCGTCGCCGGCGTAGCGGACGCCATGGAAGAGGTCGATGCTCGGCCGGTCGGGCAGCCACATCGACTCCTCGATGAGCGCCTTGAGCGGCGCGAGACCGGTGCCTCCCGCGATGAAGATCAGATGGGAGGTACTCGCCCGTTCGAGCAGGAGAGAACCGCGTGGCGGCCCCAGCATGACGGTGCCACCGACGCGCGTGTGGTGGGCAAGCGCGGTGCTGACCCACCCCCCGGGCACGACCCGCACGTGGAACGTCAGCCGGTGGTCACGGCGCGGCGCGTTGGCGATGGAGTACGGCCGCCAGACCTTGGGCCAGTGGGGCGTCTGCAGGGTGGCGTACTGGCCGGCCTTGAACGGGTAGGGCTGGTCGGGCTCGATGGTGACCACGGCGACCTCGCGCGTGCGCATCTCGTGCCCCACCACGACCCCGGTCCACGAGGGCGGCGTGTACTCGGACTCCTGCTCGGCCGCCTGGACCATCACGTCGGCGATGAACTGGTAGGCGTCGATCCACGCCGAGTCGTAGACGGCCCGCCAGGCGTTCCCGGCGTTGGCCCGCATCGCGATGACCAGGCACCGGCCCACGGCGGGGTAGTGCTCGGGCAAGACCCCGTACTTGCGGTGGTCGCGCGCGAGCTGGCCGAGGTACTCTCCGAGCCCCTCGACGTTCTCGAGGTTGAGCACGACCTGCGTGAGCGCCCGCAGCAGGCGGTCACGCTGGCTGTCCATGGCGGGCGGGAACATCTCCCGGATGTGGGGATAGTCCGCGAAGAGCTTCGCGTAGAAATGCATGGCGACCTTGTCGGCCGCCGGCTCGACCAGAGCCCAGCTCCGGCGGATCAGTTCGATGTCGATGCTCATGGCGTTACTCGGCCGACCGGCCCACTTCCTGTCGCTCGGGATCACGGCCCCGCGTGGCGGCGACGCCGAAGTAGTCGTCGCCCGCGGGCCTGCGGCCCTCGGCGTCGCGGCGCCTGCGGTCCTGCCTGGCAAGGAGCGGGATGTGCTTGGAACAGTGGATGTAGGCCTCCTCGACCTCGACCATGACCCACCGGTCGGCCTTGCGTCCGGGGGCGGTCTGGTCCTCGTCGGTCAGCCCGTGGCGGCGGGCCGCGTCGTACGCGGTGGTGATCGTCGCGGCGCCGTTCACATGCAGCCCCACCAGGTCGTCGAAGAAGTCGACGAACAGCAGGCTGACGTGCGGGTTCTCCATGATGTTGCCCATGCTCGCGAGCACGCCGTTGCCCCGGAACTCCGGGTAGATCAGCCTGCCGGGGTCGAGCACCCGGACGAATCCCGGCGGACCCGCGCGGAAGGAGGTGTCGCAGTTGCCCGCCGCGTCGGAGGTGCCGATGAAGGCCATCTCCTGGCGGGCGACGAACTCCCGCATCTCGGGCGTCAGGCGGTCGACCACCTGCCGGTCGTAGAAGCGGAGCGCCCGCTCTCGCGTGGAGAACAGGCTCTGGAGGAGGTGCTCGCCCCTCGACCCAGGCGGCCCTTCGCCCTCCCGACCGTCGTACGGCCCGTGCTCCATCTACGCTCCCATCACCGTCGCGTCCACCACTGCCCGAGGTGTGGAACGAAACCGACCAATCGCCACAAAAACCCCATAGGCAACATCCGCCACAATAACGGGGGAATCACACAAGTGCCCACGATCTACCGAAATAATCATGACTTGCCCGAGTCATGTGCGGCGCCAGGCTTCCATGATCCCGAGGCACGCGTCAACCACGCCTGGTCCGGCGGAATCGATCAGAAGTACGTCCTGATGAGATCGACGACCTCGGGGTCCGGTGCGTCGATGTCGTCGACCACGGGGATCAGCGTCCACTTGTCGAACGCCGTGCACGGATGGGAGAGCCCGAGGCGGACCACGTCGCCGCAGTCGATGACGGAGCCCTCGTCGAGGGCCAGGAAGGTCAGCTGGTCGTTGAGCGCGGTGACCCGGGCCCCGCCCAGGATCGAGCCGGCCCTGCCCCGCACGGCGTGCGGCTCGGGCAGTCCCTCGTCGAAGGGCAGGTCCCGCTTGCCCGCGTCGAGCAGCGCGAGCGCCGGCTCCGGCCGCGACACGACCCGGGCCCATCCGTGCATCGCCGGGCGCAACGGCCCCGGCCCTGCGCCACGGGAGAACGGGGAGATCGCACGGTAGAAGCCGTCGTCGTGCACGACGTACGCGCCCGACCGCAGCACCACCCGCGCGTCGAGCCCGCCGAGGACCTCCACCACCTGGTCGAAGTACGCGCTGCCGCCCGCGGTGACGATCGGCTCCTCCACCTCGTACTCCAGCTTGCCGTGGAGGGCGGCCACCCGCCGCAGGAATCCGTCCACCGCGCCGAGGCTCGCCGCGGAGGCGTCGTGGCCGAGCGCGCCCTCGTACCCGGCCACGCCGGCCAGGCGCAGCGTGGGAGCGCTAGTTTCTACCCGCGTTACCGGTGCCGGTCAACGCGGCCCTACCGGCTCGGCCACCGCCGTGCGCCCCTGCCCGCACCGGTAGGCTCGGCCGCTGAACCGGGAAGCCGATCTTCGGAGCCGCCATGACTGACAAGACCGCCATCCGTACCGACGGCTCTCCCGCGCCCGCGTGGGTCTTCTCCCAGGGCGTGCGCAAGGGCCCGCTCCTGCAGGTCTCCGGCCAGGGCCCCCAGGACCCGCGGACGTCGGAGTACGTCCACCCGGGCGACGTGCGCGCCCAGACCCGCAGGACGCTGGAGAACGTCAAGGCCATCCTCACGGCCGGGGGCGCGACCGTCGAGGACGTGCTGATGTTCCGGGTCTACCTCACCAAGCGCGAGGACTTCGCCCCGATGAACGAGGCCTACGGCGACTTCGTCAGGGAGAACTGCCCCAGCGGGGTCCCGCCGTGCCGCACCACCGTCTTCACCGGCCTGCCCCACGAGGCGATGCTCGTGGAGATCGACGCCCTGGCCCACGTCGGCTGACCTCGCCTCAGGTGAGCTCCGCGAAGCGCTCCACCTTCTCTATCGTCCCCGACACTATGATGACGTCCCCGTACATCAGGACGGTGTCGGCGGTGGCGTAGGTGAACTCCTGGCCCTGGCTCTTGACGCCCACCACCGTGACGCCGTACTTCTTGCGCAGCCTGGACTCCCCGAGGGACAGGCCCACAAGCTCCTTCGGCGGGCGGGTCTTGACCAGGGCGAAGTTCTCGTCGACCTCGACGTAGTCGAGCATGCGGCCGGTCACCAGGTGGGCCACGCGCTCGCCCATGTCGTGCTCGGGCTGCACGACGTGCCGGATGCCCAGCTGTTCGAGGATACGGGCGTGCTGGCGGCTGACCGCCTTGGCCCAGATGTTCTCCACCTCCAGCTCGACCAGCAGCGAGGCGGTCAGGATGCTCGCCTCCAGGTCACCGCCGATGGCCACCACGGCCTGGTAGAAGTCGGGCACGCCGAGCTGCTCCAGCGCCTCCATGTCGGTGGAGTCGGCCACGACGACGTGGGTGAGGCTCCCCGCGAGGCTCTGCACCACCTTCGGCCGGTTGTCGATGGCCAGCACCTCGGTGCCCCGGCGTACGAGCTCCAGAGCGAGGGAGGTGCCGAAACGGCCCAGCCCGATGACCACCACGGGACTGTCTCTGCTGTACTCAGCCAACGATGGGTCGCTCCTCCGGCAGTTCGTAACGGGTGGTGCGTTCGCGCAGCGCGAGGGCGGAACCGAGGGTGAGCGGGCCCACGCGGCCCACGAACATCAGCAAAAGGATCAGCACGTGCCCCGCGGTGGGCAGGTCGGCGGTGATGCCGGTGGACATGCCGGCCGTGCCGAAGGCCGACACCGCTTCGAACAGCACCTGGTCGAGGCTGTGCGGCGTCAGCGCGAGCAGCGCGTACGTCGAGAACGCCACCAGGCCCACCCCGAGCAGCGCGATGGCGAGGGCCTGGCGCTGGATGGTCTCGGGGATGCGGCGGTGCCCGACGTTCACCCGCGACTCGCCGCGCAGCTCGGCCCACAGGACGAAGGCCAGCAGCCCGAACGTGGTCACCTTGATCCCGCCGCCGGTGCTGGCGCTGCCGCCTCCGATGAACATCAGCACGTCGGTGGCCAGCCAGCTCGTGGGATACATCTGGGTGATGTCGATGCTGTTGAAGCCCGCGCTGCGGGGCATGACGCCGGTGAAGAAGGCGGCCAGCAGCTTGGCCGGGTCCGAGAGCGGGCCGAGCGTCCTCGGATTGGACCATTCGGTCAAAAGGAACACCGCCGTGCCGAACACGACCAGCGCGGCCGACACCCCGAGCGTGATCCGCGTGAGCACCGACCACTTGCTGGGACGCCG
The DNA here is from genome assembly GCF_040685555.1 of Sphaerisporangium sp. NPDC088356. Classification (NCBI taxonomy): domain Bacteria; kingdom Bacillati; phylum Actinomycetota; class Actinomycetes; order Streptosporangiales; family Streptosporangiaceae; genus Sphaerisporangium; species Sphaerisporangium sp. NPDC088356. The sequence continues at coordinate 59,011 of NZ_JBFBIK010000013.1, read as the reverse complement.
CCACGAGCGGAGCAGCTCGAACCACACCGGGAAGCCGAGCCCGCCGACGATGACGGCGATCGCGATGGTGACGCAGATCCAGGGATCGGCGACGAACCTCATCAGGCTGTCCGGCCACAGCGCGAACCCCGAGTTGTTGAACGCCGCGACGGCGTGGAAAGCGCCGAGGTAGGCCGCCCTGCCGATGGGCTCGCCGTACCCGATGGCGAATCGGGCGGTGAGCACCACCGTGGTGACGACCTCGGACACCAGGCTGAACAGCACCACCTTGCGCACGACCCTGCGAAGGTCGACCATGCTGAGCGCCTTGGTCTCCGCCTGTGCCAGCAGGCTGGCCCGCAGCCCCAGCCTGCCGGACACCATCACGGCGAAGAGCGTGGCCAGGGTCATGATGCCGAGGCCGCCCACCTGGACCAGCCCCACGATGACGACCTCCCCGAAGACCGACCAGTGCGTGCCGGTGTCCACGATCACCAGCCCGGTCACGCACACCGCCGAGGTGGCCGTGAACAGCGCCTCCAGCAGGTCGGCCCGCTGCCCGGTGGCCGTGGCGTGCGGCAGGGAGAGCAGCGCCGTGCCGAGGAGGGCCACCACGCCGAAGCCGCCCACGATCACCTGCGCGGGGTGCTGGAAGCGGCCCACCAGGGCTCCCGCGAACCCCGCGCCTCCGAGCGGCTGCGTCATGACGCCGCCGGTACGCGGGCGCGGCGGGACGCGGGATCGGCGAACGTCTGGATCATGGAGCCCCCGGCCGGAAGAGTGAGGCGCGGCACCTGCGGACCAGACCCGCCGGCGCACCGAAGCACAGTAACAAGCACGTGAAAGCCTGACCAATCGCCGGCAACCCTCGCGCCGGGACGGCCATGCCCGTTTGCCCGGTTCCTCAGGGGTAGGGCTTCCTCCGCACACGTGAAGCCGATGACAAGGAGGCGACGATGACCACCTTCGGATACTTCCTCTCCAGCGAGGAACACGGTCCCCGGGAGCTGGTGCGGCAGGCCAAGCTGGCAGAGCGAGCGGGGTTCGAGGGGCTGTGGATCTCCGACCACTACCACCCGTGGCTGGACGAGCAGGGGCAGAGCCCGTTCGTCTGGTCGGTGATCGGAGCCGTCGCCGAGGCCACGTCGCTGCCGATCACCACCGCCGTGACCTGCCCGCTGGTCCGCATCCACCCCGCGGTCATCGCCCAGGCGGCGGCGACCAGCGCCGTGGTCTCCGAGGGCCGGTTCCGCCTCGGCGTCGGCACCGGTGAGGCGCTCAACGAGCACATCCTCGACACGCGGTGGCCCCCGGCCGCCGAACGGCTGGAGATGCTGGAAGAGGCCGTCGAGCTGATGCGCAGGCTGTGGACGGGCGAGCTGGTCACCCATCGGGGCACGCACTACAAGGTCGACACGGCCCGCCTCTACACCCTTCCCGACCAGCCGCCGCCGGTCTACATCTCCGGATTCGGCGACAAGTCGGTCGAGCTGGCCGGGCGGATCGCCGACGGCTACATCTGCACCGGCCCCGCCGCCGAACTGGTGGAGAAGTTCCACTCCTCCGGCGGCCAGGGCAAGCCCGTCCAGGGCGGCCTCAAGGTCTGCTACGCCGAGGACGAGGCGCAGGCGCGCAAGACCGTCCACCGCCTGTGGCCGACGCAGGGCATCAAGGGAGAGGCGTCGCAGCTGCTGCCGCTGCCCCGCCACTTCGAGCAGCTCGCCGAGATGGTCTCCGAGGAGGACGCGACCGCGTCCACCCCGTGCGGCCCGGACCCCGAGGCGCACATCAAGGCGATCAAGCAGTACGTCGACGCAGGCTTCGACGAGCTCTACATCAGCCAGATCGGCCCGGACCAGGAAGCCTTCTTCGACTTCTACGCCAAGGAAGTGCTCCCGCACGTCCGCTAGGCCGATAATGGGTCCGCTGATCCACTCGCCGGCCGCCGGTGCCGTCCGGTCGTCCTCCACACCCGAGGGGAAGATCGGTTCCCATGAGCCAGCACATCGCCGTGATCGGTGAAGCCGTGGCGGACGCCTTCGTGATCCCCGGGGAGGGCATGCTCGACCTCCAGGTGCGCCCGGGAGGCGGCCCGGTCAACACCGCCGTCGCCCTCGGGCGCCTGGGCACCCCGGTCCGCTTCCTCGGCCGCCTGTCGGACGACACGCTCGGTAGCCTCATCCGCGACCACCTCGCCGGTTCCGGCGTCGATCTGAGCGCCTGCGTCACCGCCACGCGGCGCGCGACGATGGCGATCACGGCGGTGAACGCGGCCGGGCAGGCCTCGTACGACTTCTACACCGAGGGCACCGCCGACTGGTTCTGGACCACCGAGGAGCTGGCCGAGCGGGCGCCGTACGACGCCCGCTGCGTGCACGCCGGCTCTCTCGCCCTGGTGCTGGAGCCCGGCGGGCCGCACATCGAGCGGCTGCTGGAGGCCGTGCGCGCCCAGGCGACGATCTCCATCGACCCGAACGTACGGACCGCCCTGGTGCCCGTCTCCACCTACCGCGAGGCCCTCCCCCGGTGGGCACGGATCGCCGACATCCTCAGGCTCAGCGACGAGGACCTGGCCCACCTGGGACTGTCGGCCGAGGAGGCCTTCGGCACCTGGCACAGGCACGGCGTCCGTCTCGTCGTCGTGACCGGTGGCACCGGCGACGTGCACGCCTCGCTCGACGGCGTGCGCATCACGGTCCCGGCCGTCGAGGTCGAGGCCGTCGACACCGTGGGCGCGGGCGACACGTTCACGGCGGGGCTGCTGCACGTGCTGGGGCACCGGGGACGGCTCGGCGGGCGCCTGCCCGACCTCACCCCGGCGGACGTCGAGGCCGCCATCGCCTTCGCCGTACGAGCCGCCGCCGAGACGTGCAAGGTCCCCGGCGCCGACCCCCCATGGGCCCACCAGCTCACGTGAACGACCTCGCGACCGCCGCGCCGTGGACGCCGCGGATACCGCCGGGCCACGCACGCCTCGGATGCCGTCGCCCGGCTTGGAGCGGTGAAGCGCGGGGTCGGTACGCTCGCACGGAGCAGGGACCGTGAAAGGGAGTGGGCATGGCCACCGAATCCCCCCAGCCGCTGGACATCCCCGTCGACGGAGGCGAGCTGCGCGCGCTCCGATGGGGCACCGGGGACGCCGTCATACTGGCCGCTCATGGGATCACCGGCTCCGCCGCCTCCTGGCAGGCGGTCGCCGGGCACATTCCCCCGGGCTGGTCCCTGATAGCCGTCGACCTGCGCGGCCGGGGCGGCAGCACCGACCTGCCGGGGCCGTTCGGCTTCGATCGCCACAGCGCCGACCTGAACGCGGCCGCCCGCCACATCGGCGCCGGGCAGTACGTCCTGACGGGTCACTCCATGGGCGCGTACGTCGCGCTGCTCGCCGCCGTGCGGAGCCCCGAGCTGTACCGTCGCCTGGTCCTCGTCGACGGCGGGATCCCCCTTCCTGTGCCGGAGGGCCTCGACCCCGACGTGGTGATGCAGGCGACGCTCGGCCCCGCGCTGGCCAGGCTCAGCCGGACCTTCGCCTCCGTCGAGGAGTACTTCGACTTCTGGCGCGCCCATCCGGCGTTCAAGGACTCATGGAGCGACGACCTGGAGTTCTACCTGCGGTACGACCTCACCGGCGAGCCGGGTGCCCTGCGTTCCCGCGCCCAGCCGTCAGCGGTCCGCGCCGACGGGCACGACCTGCTGAGCAGCGGGCAGAAGATCACCAAGGCGCTTCGCGCGCTGAAACTCCCCACCGTGCTCCTCACGGCCCCCAGCGGCATGATGGGCGACCCCCCGCCCTTCCTGCCCCCCGCCCTGGTCACCGAGGCCCAGACCCAGTCCCCCACCCTCGAGACCAAGGTCATCCCCGACACCAACCACTACACCATCCTCTTCAACCCCCCTGCAGCCCAAACCGTCATGAGCCACCTGACCACCTGACACTGATCAGCCGTGGGTCCACTCGTGGGCGAGGAGGTCAGGAGGCGACGGAGCGCCCGGCTGGAGAGGTTCTGGCCGGCCGGGTTGTGGGCGCCTGGTGGCGATGATCACGGTGCTCAGCGTCGCGGCCAGAAGCCCGCCCATCAGCAGGATGGCGAAGTAAGGGTCCTCGGCTCCGCGCCGGTTGTTGTCGAGCCGGTTCGCGGCGGGGACGTTCACGGGACTGGTGTCGGGCACCCAGTGCGGAAAGAACTGCAGCAGAACGTCGACGTAAACGAAGATCAGCAACGCGGCGACGGTGGCCGCGCACAGCAAGGCGATCAAGGACTGCCCGACCGGCCCCGTCCGGCCCGCCAGATCGCTCTTACCGGCCACACCGGCCACACCGGTCAGAGCGGGCCGACCGGCGTCGCCGGACCGATTGGACCGGCTGACCGAGATCAGTGCCGCCGCGCAGCCGGCGGTCGCGATCGCCGCGATCGCCCATGCGCTGGACACCGGCAGCGGAGGGAAGACCAGCACCGGCACCAGGCACGCCACCGCGGCGGCGACCCCGCACCCTCCGCCGATCGCCAACACTCGCATGCCGGCCGCGGACCCGCGGGCCGTCACGGTGACGAACGCCACCGTGTAGAGGACCAGCACCGTGGTGATGATCGGCACACCCGTTCCGGCCTTCTCCGGAAGGGAGTTGGTGGCCAGGCGGAGGCTGTGGATGGTGAGCACGGCAGACGCGCCCACGAGAAGGTAGCCGCCGACGCGGACCAGGCGGGCGGCCAGGCCCTCAGCGACCGGTCCGAACACGCCGGGACGACGCGCGAGCCAGGACAGTGCCAGCAGGATCGCTACCAGTCCGATCAGGCCCGCGCGCAGCGGGGCGTACGTGACCCTGCCGGTCCAGACGACGGTGCCCGCGATCGCGCCCAGCATCAGCGACGGATAGCCGGCCGCGACGAGCAACCGGGGTTGGGTGAGCGAGGCCCGCATGCAGCCCAGCGCGAACCGTCGCCGCTCTGCTGCCGATTCGATCTGGGCGAGCTCGGCCTGCATGGCACGGCCCCACTCCCGCCGCCCGGCAGGGGGCAGCAGCCGTACCGCCCACCCGAGCAGGCGGCCGGCCAGGTCGGCCGGCGCCCCGCCCCCGGCGCGGGGCCCGGCCGGGACCTCGCCTTCCGCGCGGGTCACCACGCGCTCCGCAACTCGCCGGCCTGCGCCAAGGGGGACGCCGGGCCCTTCACCGGACTTTTCATTAGATCCTTCACCGGATCGTGCGGCGGAACGGGTGCGGTCTCGGCGGCAAAGCGGACTCCGGCGGCCGTCAGCCGGTACAGGTGCCGTGGCGGGCGCCCGGGCGGCGCGTCCGTCTCCCAGGCGTGTTCCAGCAGCTGGCGGTCGCACAGTCGCATCAGGATCGGGTACAGCGAGCCGGCCTTGAGGCCGACCTCCTGCCCGAGCTCGTAGCCGTACCGCCAGGTGGCGGGATCCGCCGCGAGCGCGGACAGCACCACCACGGTCTGCCGGGAAGGACGTCGGACCATGACCGAACTCTACCTATATAGAGTTCTTGGCCACAAGACACGAGGTCCGGAGACGCCCCACGGAGGGCTCGTGCCCTCCGTGGGGTCCTCGATCAATCGCGGGCAGGGAAAAGGCCCACATCACTCGCCGGTCAGGAGAAGGCCCAGGCGAAGATGTGCAGCGAGCCGCCCTCCACCGGTGAGAACTTCACGGTCTTCACCGTCTTGCCCGCCGTCAGCGCGATCGGCTGCGCGGCGAAGACGAAGGTGCTGAGCGGCTGGATCTGCCACGAGCCCGAGTACAACCGGTAGGGCGCCTGGGCCACGATCTCGTTCCCGTAGCTGGGGGGGCTACTTCCGAAGTTCAGCATCCAGTCGCTGAAGCCCAGCTTGGCCGTGCTCGTCGAGCCGTCGGTGTAGGTGATCGTCGTGTCCACCAGCGGCGCGGTGTTCGTACCCGACCCGAGAAAGGCCAGCTTGGTGGCTCCGTCGGGCGCCGCCATCTCGATCGCCTGGCTTCCGGTCACCAGGTTGTCCCACTCGCCGAGCCTGCGGTTCGGCCAGGTGAACTTGAAGCCCTTCCAGTCGAGCGTGCCGCCCGGCGTCAGCCCGGCCCCCGCGAGCGCCTGGGCCGGGTAGGCGAACCCGGCTCCGTCGAGGTTGGCCTGGCCCGGCTCGGCCTCGTCGCCGATGCCCGCGTTGTTCTGGTACCAGTCGATCGTCCCGCGCTTGGCCACGTTGAGCCGTACGCCGGTGGTCAGCGCCGTGGAAACGGAGCCGCTCGACGTGGGCTCGGTGGCGGTGATCGGCACGGTCTGGAACCCGAGGGCCACGCCGGCGCCCACGGTGATCCGCAGCGTCACCGTGGCCCTGCCTCCGGCCGGCACCTGGAACGTCCCGCTGGAGGGTGACACGGTGACGCCCGCCGGCGGCTTCGCCTCCCACTTCAGCGAGACGGCCTTGGTCGCGGACTGGGCGGCGAACTGCGCCACGAAGGCCCCGCCCGGCTCGACCGGGCCGCTGGCCGGGTCGGCGCCGATGAGGTACGGCTTCGCGCCCTGGTTGAACGACGGCGGCGCGTCCGTCGCGGCGGATCCGAACGCGGTGTTCGGCGTCGAGCCGAGCGTGAAGTCGACCCGGCCGCCACTGGTCGCGAACGACTCCGGCAGCCACGCCTTGGTGGTCTTCACCCCGTTCACCTTGAGCGTCTGGATGTACCGGTTGGCGGAGCCGGGCGCGTTGATCTCGATGGCGCCCGTATCGCGGCTTATGGTGATCTTGTCGAACAGCGGGGTGTTGACCAGCAGCTCCGCCCGGCCGGGGATGGCCGGGAACAGGCCCATCGCCGACCACACGTACCAGGAGCCCATCGCCCCGAGGTCGTCGTTGCCCGCCAGCCCGTCCGGGCCGGACTTGAACAGCTCCTGCTGCACCCGCCGCACGAGGTCCTGGGTCTTGTACGGCTGCCCGGCCCACGCGTACAGCCACGGCGCCGGCATGGCCGGCTCGTTGCCCATGTAGGCGTAGGGCTCCTTCGGACCGGCGTTGAGCTTCTTGAAGTACGCGTCGAGCCGCGCGGACGCCTTCGCGTTGCCGCCCATCACGTCGAACAGCCCGCGCGCGTTGTGCGGCACCATCCAGTGGTACTGCGCGCCGTTGCCCTCGATGTAGGAGTCCGGGTTCGCGGGGTCGAAGGGGGACGTGAACGAGCCTTCGGCCATGCGCGGCTGGATCCAGGAGTTCGCCGGGTTGTAGATGTTCTGCCAGGCCTGTGAGCGCTTCATGAACTCGCCGGAGGTCGTCGCGTCGCCGAGACGGGAGGCGAGCTGGGCCAGCCCGAAGTCCGCGACGCCGTACTCCAGCGTCGAGGAGGGGTCCGCCGGGACGTACCCCTTCGCCATGTAGGCGGCGTTGCCCGGCCGCTCGTCGTACTTGGCCTGCGGGTGGCCGATGTCCATCGGGCCGACGCGCTTGGCCGCCGCGACCATGGCCTTCAGGACCGCCGGAGCGTCGTAGCCGCGCGCCCCGAAGGCGTACATGCTGGAGATGATCGAGTGGAACGGGTCCCCGACCATGACACCGGTGACCGCGCTCTGGTGCGACCACCGGTCCCACACGTTGCCGATCGATTGCGCGTTGTCGTACATCGACTGCGCGACGTCGCTGCCCACATTGGGCGCGAGCAGGGCGAGGAGCTGCACCTCGCTGCGGTAGATGTCCCACCCGGAGAACGTCGCGTAGTGGTGACGGCCCGCCGCCACCTTGTGCGGCTTGTTGTCCATGCCCGTGTACGTGCCGTCGGTGTCCTCGGCGACATACGGCTGCAGCAGGGAGTGGTAGAGGTTGCTGTAGAAGGTACGCCGCTGGTCCAGCGTGCCGCCCGTGACCCGCACCTGGCCGAGCCGCTTGCTCCAGGTGGCCTGGGCCTTCAGCGCGACCTGGTCGAGGCCGTCGGTGCCGACCTCGGTCTTGACGTTGTTCCTGGCCCCGTCGATGCTCACGTAGGACAGTCCCACGCGCATCTGCACCGGCTTGGCCGAGGCGAACTGCAGGTAGGCGCCCGACCCCGGGCCGTTGACGACGACATCCTGGGCCGTCACGGTCTCGCCCCTGACCTTCGCCTTGGAGGCGTTCCGCACCGCCTGGACGCCCGGGAGTACCGCGTCGTCCTTCCAGGTGCCCGAGCCGGTGATCGGCTGGTCGAAGGTGGCGGAGAAGTAGACCCTGTAGCGCATCGGGGGACCGCAGAACCCGCCGGTCTGGACCCAGCCCTCGACGGTGTTCCCGGTGATCCGGGTCTCGCCGTCGTCGATGCCGTTGACCGACCCGCTGGTGTTCAGCAGCAGCGTACCCGGCTTGCCCTGCGGGAAGGTGAACCGTCCCACGCCGGCACGCGTGCTCACCGACAGCTCGGCCTTGACCCCGGTGTCCAGGGTCGTGCCGTAGAAGCCGGGCGACGCCTTCTCGTTCTCGTGCTTGAACGTCTGCACGTAGTCGTCGCCATGCGTGGCCGGCGACCTGCCGATCGTGCCGGAGATCGGCATCACCGGGAAGTCCTGCGCGCCCGTACACCCGGGCCCCGAGATGTGGGTCATCGAGAAGCCGCGCAACCGGTTGTCTTCCCATTTGTAGCCGCCGCCGGCGTTCGCCACCGTGTCGGGGCTCCACTGCATCATGCCGAACGGCAGGACGGCGCCGGGGAAGTTCATGCCGGCCCCGCCCCCATGGCCGAAGTCGGGGCCTCCCTCCTTGGTCCCGAGGAAGGTGTTGACCAAGGCGGCAGGATCCTCGTCGGTGGAGGACCGGACGACCGCGCCCCCCGGAAATGCCGTCGCGGCCAGAACGGCGGCGACTATCGGTAACGACCATATGGACAAGGCACGGCCTCCAGAAGTGAGTTCACGTCACAGAAACATGAACGCGAATCCATGGAGGGCGTCAACCTGCAGAAGTTCCGGCCACAAGTTGCCACTACGGCGCGCGGCACGCTGTGAGGACGGCCTCCCTGCCCGCCGTCGACCACCCGTCGAACCCCGTCCCACCTGGTACGACGGCCGGTTCACCAGTGGTGAGAACCTGAGCGGGACCTCGGCCGGAGGACCCGGCGAAGACCGCAAGCGCGGCCCCGGAACACCGGTGGACTCGATTCCTCGACGAATAGGGGTTGGCTCGCATCGATAAGTGGGGCAAATTCGGCACTATTACTGGTTGATTCCATCCGTCAGGGGAATTCGGCGATGACTGTCCTGTCCACCATTGCGGTTGAGAAATCCCCAGCTCAGCAGATCGACGCCCGGGCGCCTTCCGTCCGCCTCGCGCGGCTGCTCGACGCCGGCTCCCCCGTGCCGCTCCACGGTGACGACGACAGCGGCGTGCGGGCCGTACGCGGCCTGGTGGACGGGGCTCCGGTCATCGCCTACTGCACCGACGCCACGCGGATGGGCGGCGCGCTCGGCGCCGCCGGCGCGATGCGCGTCGTCGAGGCGATCGAGACCGCCGAGCGCCTGGGCTGCCCGGTGGTCGGCCTGTGGCATTCCGGAGGCGCCCGGCTCGCCGACGGGGTCGAGTCGATGCACGGCGTCGGGCTGATGTTCGCCGCCATGACGAGGGCCTCCGGCGTGATACCGCAGATCTCCGTCGTCCTCGGGCCCGCGGCGGGGGCCGCGGCGTACGGCCCCGCGCTCACCGACATCGTCATGATGACCGACTCCGCCCGTGTCTTCGTGACCGGGCCCGACATCGTGCGCAGCGTCACGGGCGAGACCATCGACATGGCGGGGCTCGGCGGCCCGGACACGCACGGGCCCAAGTCCGGTGTCGCCCACGTGACGGTCGGCGGCGAGGACGAGGCGTACACGCGGGCTCGCCGCCTCGTCGGGTTCTTCTCCCGGCCCGGCGTCTTCGACCTCACGCGGCTGCGGGAGCACAGGGACCTCGGAGCGTTCCTGCCGGAGTCGCCTCGCCGGGCGTACGACGTGCGGCCGCTCGTCCACGCCATCATGGACGGCGACGAGGCCGGGGTGGTGTTCGAGGAGTTGCAACCGCGCTGGGCCGCCAACCTGCTGGTGGGGCTCGGCAGGCTCGGGGGCCGGTCGGTCGGCGTGCTGGCCAACAACCCCATCCGCAAGGGCGGCTGCCTGGACTCCCTGTCCGCCGAGAAGGGCTCGCGCTTCGTCCGCATGTGCGACTCGCTCGGCATCCCCCTCCTGGTGCTGGTGGACGTGCCGGGTTACCTCCCCGGAGTCGGGCAGGAGTGGGGTGGCGTCGTGAGGCGTGGCGCCAAGCTCCTGCACGCCTTCGCCGAGGCCGTGGTGCCCCGGGTCACCCTGATCACCCGCAAGTCCTACGGCGGGGCCTACATCGCCATGAACTCCCGCTCGCTCGGCGCCACGGCGGTCTTCGCCTGGCCCGGCGCGGAGGTGGCGGTGATGGGAGCCGAGGCGGCGGTCGGCGTCCTGCACAAGAAGGCGCTCGCAGCGGCCCCCGAGGCCGAGCGGGACGAGTTGCGGGCGCGCCTGGTCGAGGAGCACCGGCAGGTGGCCGGCGGTGTCGAGCGGGCGATGTCCCTCGGGGTCGTCGACGAGGTCATCGCGCCCGCGACCACGCGGCTGCGGCTCGCCGAGGCCCTGGCGGGCGCGCCGCATTCCCGTGGACGCCATTCCAACATTCCGCTGTGAAATACCGGAACATCCGAAGGAGGTGCCACCAATGTTTCAGATCGGAGTGGTCCTGGTAGGCGGCCCGTCATATCTGTCGACCGATCAGCGAATACAACGGGTGACGACCATCGCCGAGACGTTGAAACTGCCCGTCGGCGGGGGATACGAACACTTCACCCATCAGGGGGAGACCACGGAAGTCGACGGCGTAGATTTCCCGGTATTCCGCTGGTTCATGCACACGGCCATAGCCGAATGACGTTCGGCCCACTGCGGCCACAATTTCAGCGAAGACGGCCACGTCGTACAAGACGTGGCCGTCGGCATGAGCTGGGCTAGAAGTGGCGGAGCATGGGCCACAGGGTGGACCAGGGGGCGTGGGGGCCCGTGCACAGCTGGACGACGTCGTCCTGCAGCTCGTTGCCCAGCTCGAACCCGAGGTCGACGGGACGCGCCGGCCGGCAGTCGCCGAAGAGGCGGGGAAGCCGCAGGTTGTCCTTGTAGTACACGAGCACCACCGGGCCGTCGGCGGAGTCGGCCGGCGGCCCCCACTCGAAGTAGCTCATGTGGGCGGAGTACGCGGCGGGCACGCCGTGTTCGGGCCCGTACCGCGCGATCGCCGCCGCCTCGCCGTAGTTCTGGGCGAAGACGACGGCCCGCGAGCGCTGCTCGGAGGGGATCTGGTCCCAGGTGTCCGCGACGGTGGACGCCAGGGTGGGCCAGCCGACCTGCTCGCCCTGCTCCCGGTTCATCGCGCTGACCACCCGCACGGTGTCGGGCGGTAGAACCGGCAGCACCACGACGATGTTGACCAGGGCGGCGACGACGATCGTGGTCACGAGCACCCACATCCGCCGGCCGGCGCCCGCCCAGCGGACGACGCTCGTGGCACCGGCCGCCATCGCCACGATCAGCAGCGGCAGCACGTAGTACGACTTCCCGCCGAAGATGGGCACGACCACCACGAGCAACGGGACGGCCACCGCGAACAGCCGCGCCCACCTGATCGCCGGATCACGCCACAGCCGGATGAGCCCGGCCACCCAGATCGGCACGAACAGCGGGGAGAGCTGCACGAGCAGGAGGGGCACGAACATCAGGCGGTTCTCGCCGCCCTCACGGTCGCTGATCCCGGCCGCGACGGTCAGCTGCGGCCAGCCGTGCGACGCCGCCCACAACAGGTTCGGCGAGGCCAGGAGCAGCGCGACCGCCGCGCCGGCGAGCAGCCACCAGGTGCGCAGCATCCGCCTCGGCCCGACCGCGAGCAGCGAGACCAGCAGCGCCAGCACGACCAGGGCGACCAGCTGCTTGTTGAGCAACCCGACGCCGATGACGGCGCCGATCGCCAGATACCAGCGGCCGTCTCCGGTGCGCAGCAGTCTCAGCACCAGCCAGCTGATGACGAGCCACGCGAGCGTGTCGAACGTGGCGGTGGCGACCATGTGGCCGAGCCCGAGGACGATGCCGGAGGTGGCGGTGAAGACCGCCGCGAGCAGCTGGGCGCGCCGGCCTCCCCCGAGCTCCCTGGCGATCAGCGCGGCGGCCACGACGGTCAGAACCGTCAGCAGCGTCGCCACGACGCGCAGCCCGAAGGGCGTGTCGCCGAAGAGCGCGGTGCTGGCCCTCGCGAGCAGCGGCGTCAGCGGCGGCTGGTCGATGTATCCCCAGGCCGGCCGGTCGCCGGCGACCATGAAGTACAGCTCGTCGCGGTGGAACCCGTAGCGGCCGGACAACGCGGTGAGCAGCGCGGCGACCGCCGCGGAGACGACCGCGACCGGCCCAGCCGCGAACGACGGCAGTCCCCCGGGACGGTCGTCGTCTTCGTCCGACACCGATGTGTCGGTGTGCGCGATAGTCATGACAATTGAGGATGACAGCAGACCTAAGGGTTGTCGTCAAGTTCAGGTGCCGGATCGTGGCCCAACCGATGGCCTGTTCTTTCAGGCCACTTCTTGCCAACAGCGCGCCCATCATATGCCGGGATGGTGGCGGTAACCTCGATTTCACCGGGTCAACCGTATTCAGCCGTTGGATGTCGCGAGGTATTTAGTGCGCCGGCCGAATACGCGGTGGGCATGCCGCATGAATGGAAGTCGCAACGATAACACCCTACAGCGCGGATGCCACAGTCGGCGTGAATACTTAAGGAGGTGGCACGTTGCTGGAAGCAATCGATCTGGTCAAGCGCTATGGCTCGGTCCAGGCTCTCGACGGGTTCGACCTGAGCGTCGCGGCCGGTGAGATCGTCGGGCTGGTCGGGCACAACGGCGCGGGCAAGACGACCTTCGTCGAGATCGTGTCGCACCTGATCCGCCCGGACAGCGGCCACGTGACCATCGACGGCAAGGTGCCCGCCGCCACCCGAGGTCAGGTAGGAGTCGCGCCCCAGCACATCGCGCTGTACCCCTCCATCACCGTCCGCGAGCACCTCGAACTGTTCGGCAAGCTCGCCGGGCTGCGGCGCACGGCGCTGCGGAGCGCCATCGACGATCTCGCCGTCGCACTGCGGCTCACCGACTTCATCGACCGGCACGCGGCCGGCCTGTCCGGCGGCCAGCAGCGCCGCACCCAGGCGGCCACCGCGCTCGTCCACCGGCCGGGACTGCTGCTGCTCGACGAGCCCACCGCCGGAGCCGACCTGGAGACCAGGGAGGCGATGCTCGATGTGGTCAAGCAGCGTGCCGGCGAGGGCGCCGCCATCGTCTACACCACCCACTACCTGCCCGAGCTCACCGAGCTCCAGGCCACGATCGCGGTCGCCCGCAACGGCCGGGTCATCGCCAGGGGCACCTACGAGGAGCTGGTCGACGGGCTGCCGGGCGAGGTGAGGCTCCTCCTGGACAACGGGGAGGAGATGGTGGTCTCGACGACGGAGCCGGCGGCCACCCTGATCGACATGCTCGGCCGCGCCGAGCGCCCGATCAGCGCGGTGGACGTGCGCAACCCCTCCCTCGACGACCTCTACCGATCCCTGGCGGTCAGCGATGCTTCTTGATGCCGCACCCCTCGACACCTCCCACCGAGCCGGCGCGCTCGACAACCTGCGTGACGCCGGCTACCGGGTCGCCGCGATGGCCAAGCACAACACGACCATCCGCCTGCGCGACCCGGGACAGATGATCAGCTACGTCGTCATGCCGATGGTCCTCATGCTGGTGCTGAAGCCGTTGTACGTCCGGGCCGTCGAGGGCGGCGCCACCAAGGTGGTCACCGGCCTGCTGGTGATGTTCTCGGTGTTCGCCATCTCCATCGCCGGCAACGCGATCCTCGCCGAGCGCACCTGGCGCACCTGGGACCGGCTGCGCGTGAGCAAGGCCTCGGCGACCGAGCTGCTGCTGGGGAAGACCATACCGATCTTCGTCGTCATGGTCGTGCAGCAGACGATCCTGCTCATCTACGGGTGCCTGGTCATCGGCCTGCCCGTGCCGCGTTCCCTCGGATACGTCGCCCTGGCGATGGCGATCTGGGCCTTCACGCTGCTTTCGATCGGCGCGGCGCTCGCCGCGATCGTCCGCAGCCACGGCGAGCTCAGCGTGATCTCCGACGTGGGCGCCCTCACACTCAGCTCGCTCGGCGGCGCGCTGGTGCCGCTCAGCATCATGCCCGAGTGGGCGCAGATCGCCGCCCACGTGTCACCCGGGTACTGGGCTCTGATCATGCTGCAGGCCGCCGTACGCGGCGACGCCGCGGGCCTGCTGGCGCCGGCCGGGGTCCTGCTGGCGATCGGCGTGGTGTCCGGCACGTTCGCCGTCCGCCGGCTGACGCGCGGCTGGGGCCGCAGCCGCTTGCTCTGACGCACATTCGATCACACAGGCAAATAAGGGGCATGTTGATGAAGCAACATTCACCTGGAGACTCGAAACACTCGACGGACGAGTCCGATATTGCGATCATCGGCATGGCCGGTCGATTTCCGGGCGCGGACGACGTCGAGACGTTCTGGCGCAACATCAGCACCGGCACCGAGTCCTTCACCCGGTTCTCCGACGAGGAGCTGACCCTCGCCGGCGTCCACCCGACGACCTTCCAGCAGCCGAACTACGTCAGAAGCCGCCCGATCCTTTCGGACATCCGCGGGTTCGACGCCGGGTTCTTCGGCTACAACCCCCGGGAGGCGACGCTCGCCGACCCGCAGCAGCGGATCTTCCTGGAGTGCGTGTGGGAGGTCCTGGAGACCGCCGGCTACGCCTCGCCCAGCGACCGAGGCAGCGTCGGCGTGTTCGCGGGCATGAACATCAGCGCCTACCTGCTGACGCGCCTGAAGGCGTTCGACATGGGCATCGACCCATCCGCGCTGATGATCGGCAACGACAAGGACTCGCTCGCCACGAACGTGTCCTTCCGGCTCGACCTCTCCGGCCCAAGCGTCACCGTGCAGACCTTCTGCTCGACCTCCCTGGTCGCCGTGCACCTCGCCGGCGAGAGCCTGCGCCGGGACGAATGCGACATGGCCCTGGCCGGTGGCGTGTCGATCCGCATCCCCGACCGGGTCGGCTACCTGTGGGAGGAAGGCGGCCAGGAGTCGCCCGACGGCCACGTGCGCACCTTCGACGCCGACGGGAAGGGCAGCATGTTCGGCGACGGCGCCGCCGTCGTCATGCTCAAGCGCCTCGACCGCGCGCTGGCCGACCGGGACACCGTGCTCGCCGTCATCCGCGCCTCCCACATCAACAACGACGGCGCGATGAAGTTCAGCTACCTGGCTCCGAGCATCGACGGCCAGCGCCGGTGCGTCGAAAGGGCCATCGAGAAGGCGGGGGTGGACCCGGCGGCGATCTCCTACGTCGAGGCCCACGGCACCGCGACCGAGGTCGGCGACCCGATGGAGGTCGCCGCCCTGACCCGCGCCTTCGGCCCGACCGAGGCGAAGCAGTACTGCGTACTCGGGTCGATCAAGCCCAACGTCGGCCACCTCGACCGGGCGTCCGGCGTCACCGGACTCATCAAGGTCATCCAGTCGCTGCGCCACGAGCTGATCCCGGGAACCCTGCACTACCGCGCCCCGAACCCCGAGATCGACTTCGACAACAGCCCCTTCCGGGTCACCTCCGAGCCCACGCCGTGGCCGCGCGGCTCCGACCGGCCGAGGATCGCCGGGATCAGCTCCCTCGGCATGGGCGGGACGAACGCCCACGCCATCATCACCGAGGCCCCGCAGGCCGCGCCCCGACGTGAGCGCCCGCGCCGCTGGCAGGTCCTGCCGGTGTCCGCCCGCTCCGCGTCGGCCGCCGAGCAGTCGTGCGCCAGGCTCGCCAAGCGCCTGGAGGCGAGCCCCGAGCTCGACCTCGGCGACGTCGCGTACACGCTGCAGGTCGGCCGCAAGCTCTTCGGCCACCGCAAGGTCGTCATCGCCGACTCCACCGGGCGCGCGGCCGAACTGCTCGCGGACGTCGCCGGGCCGCTCGGCCGTACGGACGCCACGATCGGCCGCAAGGCCGGCTTCCTGATCGCCGGGGTCGGCGAGCAGTACCCGGGCATGGTGGCGTCGCTCTACGCCGACGACCCCGCGTTCCGCGCCGACGTCGACGAGTGCGTGGCCGTCCTCGGCCTCACCGAGGCGGCGCAGCTGTCCGACATGTTCGTGCCCGCCGAACGAGACGTCAGCGGCACGAGCGACCTCGCCCGGCTCCTCGGGCGGAGTGGGGACACCGTTCCCGCGCCCACGTCGGACGCGCACCTGATCCAGCCCGCCGTCTTCGTCGCCGAGTACGCGCTTGCGCGGCAGTTCATGCGCTGGGGCATTCAGCCCGAGATCATGGTCGGCTACAGCCTGGGCGAGTACGTGGCCGCCTGCCTGTCGGGCGTGCTGTCGCTGCCCGACGCGCTCCGGCTGGTCGCCTACCGGGCCAAGCTGATCACCTCGCAGCCCGAGGGCGCCATGCTCGCCGTGGCCGCCGACGAGCGGCGCCTGCGCGCGGTGCTCGGCGAGCTGTTCACCCGCGACCTGGACGTGGCCGTACGTACCGGGTCGCAGGTGGTGCTGGCCGGACCCGCCGAGGCGGTCGAGGAGGCCTCCGCCCTGCTGCTGAAGGCGGAGATCGGAAGCAGGCGCCTCGCGACCACGCACGCGTACCACTCCCGGATGCTCGCGCCGGTGGCGGCCGAGCTGACCGCCTGGATCGCCGACAACGTCACCCTCAACGCGCCGACAATCTCCTACATCAGCAACGTCACCGGGCAGCCCGCCACCGAGGAGGTCGTCACCGACCCCGGCTACTGGGCCCGGCACATGTGCCAGACGGTGGAGTTCGGGGCGGCGCTCGCCCACGTGCTCGACGGCGGCGACACGGCCCTCGCCGAGATCGGCCCCGGCCAGTCCCTCGGCGCGCTGACCCGCGGTCACCCCGACTGCGACCGGAGCCAGTGGCCGCTGATCGTCACGACCCTGCCGGCCGCGAACGACCAGCAGGACGCCCACGCCACCGGCGCCACGGCGGTCGGCAAGCTGTGGCTGTCGGGGGTGACGGTCGACTGGGCGGCGCTGCACGACCTCACCTCCACCAGTACCGCGCCGGAGACCGGCTGGGCTCCCGGACGCGTCCCGCTGCCGACGTACCCGTTCGAGCACCAGGAGTACTGGCTGGAGATCGACCAGACGGCGGCCGGCAGCGGCGCGCCCCTGCTCGACGAGAACGACCCGACCAGCATCGCCAAGGCGCTCCCCCGGCTCCCCGAGGAGCAGTGGGTCAACGTGCCGGTATGGCACCAGACCACGCCGCGCCCGGCCCGCGCCGAGGAGGCCGGCCGCTGGCTGATCTACACCGACACCGGCCTGGCGGACACGCTCGCCGCGTCGCTGCGCGAGCACCTTTCGGCGGCCGGCCGCGAGGTCGTGCTGGTACGGCCGGGCGACGGGTTCGCCGCCGGGCCGGACGGCATGGTGGTGCGGCCGGGCTCGCAGGAGGACGCCATCGCCGTGCTGCGGGAGCTGGGTGACCAGGACCGCCGGCCCGAGCGCATCGTGCACCTGTGGACCGCCGACGCGGCGCCACCCGAGGGCGACCCGACGGAGGACTGCCTCCAGCGCGGCCTGCACACCCTGGTCGCGTTCGCCCGCGCGGCCGGTGACGTCGGGCTCTCGCCGTGGTCGCTCGACATCGTCACCGTCGGCAGCCAGCGGGTGCTCCCCGGCGACGTGGTCCGGGCGGAGCGGGGCACCCTGCTCGGCCCGACTCGGCTCATCCCGGTCGAGTACCCGCGCGTCCAGACCCGGCTGATCGACCTCGACGCCGAGACGGCGCAGAACCGGCCGCGCGCGGTGCTCGCCGAGCTCCGCGCCGAGCCCGCCGACCAGGTGGTGGCGCTGCGCGACGGCCGGCGCTGGGTTCCCGGCTACGAGGTGCTCGACGCGTCCTGCATCAAGGACGCCGCTCCCGCCGCCGAGGTCCGGCGCGGCGGCACGTACCTGGTGACCGGCGGCCTCGGCGGCATCGGCCTCGCGATGGCCGAGCGGCTCGCCGGGCAGTACCAGGCACGGCTCGTCCTGATGGGCAGGACGCCGGTGCCTACCCGGGAGCAGTGGGGACAGATCCTCGCGTCCCCGGGCACCGCCGACGAAGTGCGCAGGCGGCTCGACGGCCTCCAGCGGCTGGTCACGGCCGGGACCGAGGTCGTCACGGTGGCGGGCGACGTCTCGCAACCCGATGACATGCGCCGTGCCGTCGGCACCGCCCTTGAACGTTTCGGCGAGCTCAACGGCGTGCTGCACTGCGCGGCGGTGCCCGCCGTCGGGCTGATGCAGTTCAAGACGGCCGCCGACATCGAACGGGTGCTCGCGCCCAAGGTGGGGGGCACGCTCGCCATCGCCGACGCGCTGCGGGACGTACCGGTCGACTTCGTCGCGCTGTTCTCCTCGACCACCTCGGCGACGGGAGGCGGCGCGGGCCAGGTCGACTACTGCGCGGCCAACGCCTACCTCGACGCGTTCGCGCTCAGCGACGCGCTCCCCGGGGTCACCGTGGCCTCGATCGACTGGGGCGAGTGGACCTGGAACGGCTGGACCGAAGGGCTCGACAACTACGACGAGGGGTCGCGGCAGTACTTCGAGTGGTACCGGGAGACCTTCGGCATCACCTTCGACCAGGGGTTCCAGACCCTGCTGCGGGTGCTGGCCAGCGGCGAGCCGCACACCATCGCGTCCACGCAGGAGTTCGCGCCGCTGGTGGCGATGAGCCGCCGCTCGTCGATCGAGAGCCACCAGGCGACGGTCAAGAAGATCAGGGACGCGTTCGGCCGGCATCCACGACCGGACCTCTCGACGGCGTACGTCGAGCCGCAGTCACCGGCCGAGGAGGCCATCGCCGGAGTGTGGGCCGAGGCGCTCGGCCTCGAACAGGTCGGCGTGCACGACAACTTCTTCGAGCTCGGCGGCAACTCCCTGCTCGGCATGGAGATCATCGCCGAGGTCCGCAAGGCGCTCGAACTGTCCTACCTGCCGCCGCACCTCCTGTACCAGGCGCCCACGGTCGCCTCGCTCGCCGAGGCCGCCGCCGCCGACGAGGAGAAGGACGAACAGGCCGCCGGGGCCCGCGACCAGCAGCGGTCCCGCATCGAACAGCGACGCAACATGCTCCGGAGCGGAAGGACGTCATGACGGTAACCGACTACGACTCGGCGGTCGCACTGATCGGAATGTCCGGGCGTTTCCCCGGAGCGGGCAGCGTCGCCGAGCTGTGGCGCAACGTGCTGGCCGGGGTCAAGGGCCTGCGCGAGATCACCGAAGAGGAGCTGCGCGAGACCGGCGTCGAGCCCGGCCGGCTGGCCGACCCGCGCTACGTCCGCGTCGGCGGCCCGCTGGACGACCTCGACCAGTTCGACGCCACGGTCTTCGGGATCAACCCCCGCGAGGCCGAGACGATGGATCCCCAGCACAAGCTGTTCCTGGAGTGTTCCTGGGAGGCCCTGGAGAGCGCGGGCTACTGCCCGACCGACGTGCCGGGGCAGGTCGCCGTGTTCGCCGGTTGCGGCTTCCCCGACTACATCGTCCAGAACATCCAGCACCTCGCCGGGCAGCCCGGCGGCGCCCTGCTCATGGCGGTCGGCAACGAGCGCGACTCGCTCGCCTCGCTGGTCTCCTACAAGCTGGGCCTGCGCGGGCCGGCGGTGACGGTCCAGACCTTCTGCTCGACGTCGCTGGTGTCGGTGCACCTCGCCTGCCAGAGCCTGCTGACCTACGAATGCGACATCGCGCTCGCCGGCGGGGCCTTCACCCCGCTCCCCCAGCCGGCCGGTTACCTGTACGAGCAGGGCGGCATCATGTCGCCGGACGGGCGGGTCCGCAGCTTCGACGCCGAGGCGAGCGGCACCGTCATGGGCAGCGGCGTGGGCACGGTGGCGCTCAAGCGCATGTCCGACGCGATCAACGACGGCGACGTCATCCACGCGGTGATCCTCGGGTCCGCGGCCAACAACGACGGCCGGATGCGCGCCGGGTACACCGCGCCCGGCGTCGACGGCCAGGCCGAGGTGATCGAACAGGCTCTCGGCGTCGCCGGGGTCAAGCCCGACACCGTCGGCTACGTCGAGTGCCACGCGACCGGCACCATGCTCGGCGACTCCATCGAGCTGGCCGCGATGAACCGCGCGTTCGCGCAGCCTCGCGAGACCCCTTGCGTGCTCGGCTCGCTCAAGCCGAGCCTCGGCCACCTCGACCGCGCCTCCGGGGTCACCGGGCTGATGCGCGCCGCGCTGAACCTCAAGCACGAACTGCTCCCCGGAACGCCCGACTACGAGACCCCCAACCCGGCGCTGGCGACGGCGCAGGACCGCTTCACCGTGCTCACCGAGCACCGCCCGTGGCCCGAGGGCCCGCACCCGCGACGCGCCGGAGTGAACTCCTTCGGTCTCGGCGGCACCAACGCCCACGTCGTCATGGAGCAGGCGCCGCCGAGGCCCGCGAGGCCCGAACGGCCGGGCCCGCACCTGCTGGTGTACTCGGGGACCGACGACCAGGCGCTCTTGGACCTCACCGAACGCCTGCGGCGGCATCTCGACGACAACCGCGACGAGGACCTCGCCGACGTGGCCTTCACGCTCCAGGTCTCCCGCGGCGGCTTCGCCCGGCGGCGGGCGATCGTGTGCCGTGACCGCGACGACGCGCTCGCGGCGCTCGACGACCCGGCACGCTGGATCGACGGCAAGACCCAGCGGCGCAACCCCAAGGTGCTGCTGGTCGAGGGGGCCGGGGAGGTTCCCTCCGCCTGGTGGCCCGAGCTCCACGCGGCGGTCGCCGAGGTGCTGCGTCCCGGCGGCGAGGCGCGGGGCGCGTCACGTACGGTCGCCGCCGGTCGCGACGAGGCGCTGAGCGCGCTCACCGACGCCCTGAGCGGGCTCGGGGTGCACGTGCTCCACGACGGCTCCAGCCTGCCGACCGGCGTCGAGGAGGTCATCGTCGCGCCGGGCCGCGGGGTCTCGGCCGCCGAGTGGCTGCTCGCCACCGTGGCCCGGCTGTGGCAGGCCGGAAGCTCCATCGACTGGGCGACGCTGCACGCGGGCGCCGGGCGCCGGGTCGAGCTGCCCACCTACCCGTTCCAGCGGCGCAGGTACTGGGTCAAGCCCAGGCCCGGCCAGGCGGCGGCGCCCCCGTCCGAGGGGAAGAACTTCGACCGCGCCCAGTGGACGTACCTGCCGACCTGGCAGCAGCGGCCGCTTCCGGTCGCCGGCCTGGACGAGCGGCTCCGGCTGGCCGGCCCCTGGCTGGTCTTCACCGACGACGAGCGCGGTGAGGCGCTGGTCGAGCGCCTCACCCACGCCGGCGCCGAGGTGACCGCCGTACGCGGTGGGGACCGGTTCCACCAGGACGACGCCGGCGACTTCACCGTACGGGTGGACAAGGCCGACGACATGGCCGAGCTGCTCTACTCCCTGGCGGCCAGCCCCCGCGCGATCATCCACGGGTTCAGCCTCGCCGCCGCCGAGGCCGGCCCAGGCGACGACCCCGTGACCCACTTCGACGGCGAGCAGTACCGCGGCTTCTACTCCGCCCTGGCCCTGGCGCGGGAGCTCGTCGACAACACCGGCTCCGCGCCGCGCGCCGAGCTGGCCCTGCTGACCTCCCAGGCGGTGGGGGTGCTCGGTTCGGACCTGCGTCACCCGGAGCACTCGACCCTCGCGGCGCTCGCGCCGAGCCTCGCCCAGGAGAACCCCCGGCTGCGCTGCCGCCACATCGACAGCGACGTCGCGCCGTCGGGCAACCCCGGCGCGCTGGAGTCGCTGACCACCCAGATCCTGGCCGCCGTCGTGTGCCCGCACGAGGGGCCGGTCGCGGTACGCGCGGGCGAGACCTGGCTGCGGCGGTACGAGCCATTCCCCATCCAGGAGCCCACCCCGGAGGATCGTCCGATACGCGACGGCGACACGGTGCTGATCACCGGCGGTCTCGGCGACGTCGGGCTCGTGCTCTCCCGCCACCTGGCCGGCAAGTACGGCTGCCGGCTGGTGCTCACCGCCCGCTCCCCGCTGCCGCCCCGCGAGGAGTGGGAGGGGTACCTTTCCGCGGTGCCCGAGCGCGGCGAGCGGACCGCGCGGCACATCCGCAACATCCTCGACCTGGAGGCCCGGGGCGCCACGGTGCTCGCCATGTCGGCCGACGCGTCCGACGAGGCGCAGATGCGGGCGGTCGTCGAGGCGGCGGTCGAGCGCTTCGGCGAGATCGACGTGGCGGTCCACGGCGCGGGAGTGCAGGAGGGCGGGTTCTTCAACTTCGCCCACCTCATGGACCGCGACCAGTGCGACGCGCACATGGCCGCCAAGGTCAAGGGCTTCCACGTCCTGCAGGCGGTCCTCAAGGACCAGGCCCCCGACCGGCGCATCACCCTGTCTTCCATCGCCGCCGTCCTCGGCGGGATGACGCTGGCCCCGTACGCGGCGGCCAACGCGGCCCTGGACGCCTACATCCGCGTGGCCCGCACGTCCGACGCGGGGCGGTGGATCACCGTCGACTGGGACACCTGGAGCATCGACCCTGAGCGCCTCGAAGGGCACAGCTCGGCGGTGCTCGACTACGCCATGGCGCCGTCGGAGGCCGTCGACGTGTTCGAGCGCACCCTGTCCGCCGGAGACCGGGTGGGACACCTGGTCATCTCGACCGGCTCGCTGGACGCCCGCATCGCCCAGTGGGTCACCGGTGACATCCACGAGGCCAACGGCGAGTACGACGACCAGGAACGCCACCCCCGGCCCGACCTGAGCACCCCGTACGTGGAGCCGCGCGAGGGCACCGAGGCGACGCTGTCGGAGATCTGGTCCAGGGTGCTGAGCATCGAGCCCATCGGCGCCACGGACAACTTCTTCGAGCTGGGCGGCCACTCGCTGCTGGCGATCGAGCTCACCACGCGCATCCGCAAGGCCCTGAACGCCTCGGTGCCGGTCACCGGGCTGCTGGAGTGCCCGACCGTCCGCCAGCTCGCCGCACTGCTCGACAGCAGGGACGGGGTGGACGAAGAGTGAAGCAGCCCGAATACCTGCGCCGGGTGCAGGGCTTCGCCCGGCGCGAGCTGCTGGGCAAGGACGCCTACCTCGACTCGCTCGCCGACGCCCCGCTGCCGCTGTACGAGCGCTTCGCCGACACCGGCCTGGCGAACTGGTGGCTGCCCAAGGAACACGGCGGGCTCGGGCTCGGGCTGCAGGAGAGCGTGCGCATCGTCTCCGAGCTGGCCTACGGCGACGCCGGGGTGGCGTTCACGCTGTTCATCCCGGTCCTGACGACCAGCATGGTCGCCTGGTACGGCAGCGAGGAGCTCAAGGAGCGCCACCTCGGCCGCCTGGTGGCGGAGAACGGGTCGTGCGCGACGCTCGGCAGCGAGCACGCGGCCGGCAGCGAGCTGGCCCGGATCACCACCATGGCGGCCCGTGACGGGGACACCATCGTGCTCAACGGGAAGAAGGCCTTCTCCACCAACGCCGGCTTCGCGCAGTTCCTCGTCGTGATCGCCCGCTCGCAGGAGGACCCGTCGGGGTACATGGCCGTCCTCGTGCCTCGGGACACACCCGGAGTCCAGATCGACAAGCGGTGGGACGTGATCGGGCTGCGGTCGTCGGCGACCTACCAGGTCACCTTCACCGGCTGCCGCGTCCCCGCGGGCAACGTCCTGCGGGGCAACGGGCTGCGGCTGCTGGAGGTCGGGCTGAACGCCAGCCGCATCCTCATCGCCGCGACGGGCCTCGGCATCGCCCGCAGGGTGCGGGACGTGTGCATGGAGTACGGCAAGTCCAAGTCGGTGAAGGGCTCCCCGCTGGCCGGCAACGCGGTGTTCGCCGGCAGGCTGGGCCAGTTCGAGATGCAGATCGACGTGATGGTCAACCAGTGCCTGGCCGCGGCGCGCGCCTACGACGCCGTCGCGGTCCGGCCGGACGCGGGCGAGGAGTTCCTGCGCATCGGGACCCTGAAGTCCGCCCTCACCACCAAGATGTTCTGCGGCCAGACCGGCTGGCAGATCGCCTCCACGGCCTCCGAGATGTTCGGCGGCCTCGGCTACACCCACGAGTCGGTCATCGGCAAACTGCTGCGCGACGTGCGGTACGTCTCGATCGTCGAGGGCGGCGACGACGTCCTCCGCGACCTGGTGTTCAGCCGGTACGTGGTCCCGGTCTCGAAGCGGTCCTGAACCCGCGACCGGTAACGAGACGCCGGCGGTTCGCGCCCGCCCCTGACCACACCGCCTGAACAGCCCGAACGCCCCGCGCTGACGACATGCGCGGGGCGTTCTTTTGTTGTTCGAATGTGGTGCCGGGATCTATCTCAAAGGGGCTCCGAATTACTTTTGTGCGGGATAGATCTCCCCCTGGCATTCCATTACGCCTTCTTCTCTTGCACAAAGTTTTGGCGGAAGGATAACCGATATGGCCGGTCGGCTCTCCCGTCCGCACGTGCCGAGGATCCAGGAGGATTGGCGCCCACTGCCGGGAGAGACGCCTGTGTTTATCGATCGCAGGCGGGGGGGATGGCTGTCGTAACAATCGCCCATTTCGGGCGAATCGCCAGAATCCGGGAGGCTGACATGAATGGATACCTACCGTATCGCGATAGCACTGCGGCGGCCCGCATTGGAGGCGTACGCGGCTGGCAGGCGGAGATTCTTCGCGGCGAGTCGTAGCTGAGTGAGCCGAGGTACTGCGGTGCGTCAAGGCCGCAGTGCCTCTACCCATGGAAGGCGGGGCGACGCATCGGGGGCGTTTGTGGCGCGATTGTTCTACCCTGCCGCTTGGCGCGGCGAGGTGGCGGAGGATCTCTTCGGTCTCCCGGTTTCCGACCCCTACCGGTGGTTGGAAGACGGCGGTGATCCGCGCGTGCTGGACTGGGCAGCGGCCCAGGATCGTCTCTTCGGCGCGTATCGCGCCGGATGGAGTGACAAGCAATCGTGGGCGTCTTTGGTGGATCAGGTGTCATCCTTCGGCGTGTCGGAGCCTCCGATCGCGCGTGGTCCGGTCATGTTCCTTGCCGAGCAGCTGCGTGGGGATGAGCAACGGCGGCTGGTCGTCGCCGACGCAGAGGGGAACAGGCGGGTGCTGGTCGATCCGATAGAGATCGATCCGTCCGGCCGTACCGGGCTGTACGCCTGGTGGCCATCGCGCGAAGGCGAACGTGTGGCTGTCCAGATGGAGGTCGCCGAGCAGCCCGGCAGCGACATCATGGTGCTGGACGTGCGTACCGGCGAGGCGGTGGACGGGCCGTTGCCGCGCGCCCGTAACACCTCGCTCGCCTGGCTGCCGGGAGGGGACGCGTTCTACTACGTCAGCCGTGTTCCCGATGAGGAACTGGCCTCCGGCGACATACGTCTGCAGCGGCGGGTGAGGTTGCATCGGATCGGTTCGCCCTGGCGGACCGACGCGGTGGTGCTCGGCGGCGACGATGCCCCAGACCACTATTACGGGCTCACGGTCAGCGCCGACGGCCGTCATCTGGCGATCACCGCGATGGTCGGGCCCGCCTCACACAACGATGTGTACGTGGCCGAGCTCATCGATCCGGAGGCCCCGCGTTTCATCAAGATCGTGGACGGACGCACCCTACGCGCCCGTGTTCTCCCCCGCTTCCTCGCGGACGGCGATCTGCTGCTGGTCACCGACTACCAGGCCCCGTGTGGCCGCATCTGTATGGCGCACCGGCACGATGCCGACCCGGCTGGATGGCGCACGCTGGTGGCCGAAGATCCCGAGGCCCCGTTGGACGAGTGTCTGGTCCTGGACGACCCCGCACTTCCGCGGCCCCTCCTGCTGGTGGCACGCGCCCGCCACGGCACCTCCGCCGTGACACTGCACGACCTGGCCAGTGGCCGGCCGCTCAGCGGTCTGCCCCTTCCCGGCGCGGGAATCGTCTCGTCCCTGCGCGCAAAGATCCCACACGGACATCACGCGTGGTTCAGCTACTGCGACGCGACCACACCCCCCACCATCTACCGCTACGACGCCGCCAGCGGGAAGACGGAACAGGAAACCGGCGCCACCATAGCGGGACACACTCCAGAGATCCGCAGCCGCACCGTTCGCTATCAGGCCGGCGATGGCACCGAGATCATGCTGTTCCTGTTCGCCCCAGCCGAGGAACACCAGGGCCCCCGCCCCACCCTCCTTTACGGCTACGGCAGCTTCGGCATGCCGATGCGCCCATGGTTCTTCCCCGTGGCGGCCGCATGGGTCAGCGCCGGCGGCACCTACGCGGTCGCCTGCGTGCGCGGAGGCGGCGAAGAAGGCCAACGCTGGCACGACGCCGGCCGCGGACCACACAAACACCGCGCGATCAGCGACTTCAACGACGCCGCGACCTGGCTCATCAACGCCGGTCGGACCACCCGCGACCAACTGGCGATCTATGGCCAGTCCGCCGGCGGACTACTGGTCACCGCCGCCGCCACACAGCGACCGGACCTGTACGCAGCGGTCATCGCCGAAGGGCCGCTATGTGACATGGTGCGCTACGAACACTTCGGCCTGGGATGCACATGGACCGACGAATTCGGTACCGCCTCCCAACCCGAACAACTCCAATGGCTACTCACCTACTCCCCCTACCACAACGTCACGCCCGGAGCCCGCTATCCCGCATTCCTCCTCACCGGCGCGGTAACCGATCTGCAGACCGGAGAGGCCCACGTCACCAAAATGTGCGCGGCCCTCCAACACGCCACCAGCGGTGACCGGCCCATCCTCATGCGCCGAGAACCCGACACCGCCCACGCCGCCTCCCCCGCGAGCAAAGAACGCGCCCTGACCGCGGACATCCTGGCCTTCGCCGGAAAACACACCGGCCTATCACCGAAAAAGACAACCATGCGTCCTCACGAGACCGCCGCAGAACCACACTGAGAACGGCTGGCCTTAACTACGGGAAGTAGGCGGCGTATAGCGAAATACCCCTCAGCCCGTTTGCCATTCGTGATAGATATGTGTCCATTCACAGGTCCTCCTGACCTGCACTACCTGAACGGACCAACGCCCGCACGGGACAGACCCTGCAGGTTTCGCTGTGCCCCATCTCCGCCGGCGACAACGGCGCGGCCGCATCATGGCAACCGAGCGGGCGACCGAGTCTGGATGATATTTGCGACGCTGCCCGGCAGAATCGACCGGAGTTGTCGAATCCGTGCCACGTTGTTCGTCGCTGGGGTGAGAAGAGGCCCACCAGGGCGCTGTCACGACTAAGGGAGATGCGAACGATGCCGCACCCACAGGCCAAGATCCATCGCATGTACGAGCTCGTCGAGCCGATCGCCACCGTCACCTTATCCGAGGTGCCCAACGAGCAGTTCCTGGCCCTCGGCATGCGTAACTACTGGGACGGATACTTCGCCGGCCGGGCCGCGCCTCTGGGGCCGGTGCCGGCCGAGGTGGTGCACGCGGTCTTCTACAACTTCGCCGACGGCGAGGTGGCGCGCCACATCCCGTGGGTGTGGGGGAAGATCACTCCGCAGGAGGCGATCGCCGTACGCGAGCGGGGCAGCGCCGCCGCCCTGCGGCAAAGGATCGGGGAGCTTGCCGACTCCCCCGGTCTGGTGCGGGTCGCCGACCTCGCCACCCGAGCAGCGGTCAGCGCGCCGGCCGAGGGCCGAGCGCTGTACGCCGGGCTCCGGGCGCTCGACGTGCCCGAGGAGCCGGTGGCCAGGCTCTGGCACGCGGCGACGCTGCTGCGGGAGCATCGCGGGGACGGCCACAACGCCGCCCTCCTCGCCCACGGCATCGGCGGCACCGAGTCCCACGTCCTCATAGCCCTTTCCCTCGGGATGAGGGCGGAGGAGTTCGGCCGGATCCACCACCTGCCCAGGGCACAGCTGGCCGCTGTCGTCGACGGGCTGCGCGGCCGCGGCCTCGTGGACGCCGCCGGCGGGTTCACCCACGCCAGCCGGGAGATCAAGCAGCGGATCGAAGCCCTCACCGACGAGCTGGCAGCTCCGGCGTACGACGTGCTCAGCGCGGACGAGCTCGACGAGCTGGTCGCGGAGCTCGAGCCGATCGCCGCCGCGGCACAAGCCGTCGACGACTGAGCGGGCGCGTCAGGCGACGGCCACGACCAAATCAGATAATCTGATTTCATGAAGGTGATGACTGCCACTGAGGCATCTCGGAGCTTCGCGGCCGTTCTGGACGAGGCCGAGCGAGGGGAGACAATCATGGTCACTCGTGGGGGTAAGCGAATCGCGGTGATCGGCCCCGCGCCCACGGCGCCAGGGCGTATGGTCAAGGCCTTCCTGGCCAGAAGCGCGGGAACGCTCGACGCCGATTTCGAGGCCGACGTTGTGGCAGCCCGGGAGTCGGTCGACGACGAGATGAGGGAAACGTGGCCCGACGCCTGATCCTGGACACCGGCGTGCTGATCGCCGCGGAGCGAGGCAGGCTTTCTGTGGACGCGGTGATCGGGGATGCCGATGATGTGGCGATTGCCGCGATCACCGTGGCCGAGTTGCTTGTCGGCGTGGAGATGGCGGACGCGGCACGCCGTCCCGGCCGGCAGGCCTTTGTGGATGAGGTCCTTGCGTTGATCCCTGTCGAGGAGTACACCACGGACGTTGCCAGGGTCCACGCTCGTCTGATGGCGCATGTGCGACGAGAGGGAAAAACACGGGGAGCATACGATCTACTGATCGCCTCGACGGCCGCGACCACTGCGAGAACCGTGATCACGATGGACTCGTCTGCCGCATTTGACGATCTACCGGGCGTGCGGGCACACGTCGTGCCCGCTGAGCACCGACGGCGACCCTGACGGCAACGTCCACCACCACAGCCACATGTGGAGCACCGTCGGCACTCTCCGCTCACAGGTCTCAGCAAGGGAGCCGGCTGATCGCCACGCCTGAAGATGCTGCGGCGTAGAACTGTCGCGCGCCGATGCCGTACCAGATGGACCAGGCGGGTTCGATCTGGTCGAGGTACTGGGCAGTGGCTCGTTCGGCCAGGTCCCACCGTCGCGGCTGGACCTCGGTGACGGCGACGCCACGCCGATGCCTCGCGCGGCGGCTGAAGCCGGATGTACTCACGATTCAGGAGCTCACGCCTGATGCGGTGGAGAGCCTGAAGAAGGCTGGGCTGGATGATCTCCTCCCCCACCAGGCAGGAAAGCCCGCGAAGGGGCCATGGGGGTCGGGCATCTACGCCCGGTTCCCGCTCCGCGCCGGGTCCGTCATCGAGTACGGGAACTTCCGCCAGGCCGAGGCCATCGTCAAGATGCCCGGCGGTCCGGAGGTGTACGTCGCGTCGGTGCATCCGTGCGCGCCACGCTTCGACTACAAGGTCCGGTGCTGGGCACAGGGCCTGCGCGCACTTCCCGCCGCCGAACCCCGAGGATTGGTGCGCGTCCTCGCCGGCGACTTCAACGCCACGCTGGACCACGGGCCGCTGAGGCGCCTGCTCGGTACGGGTTACCGGGACGCTGCCAACGTCACCGGCCAGGGCCTGTCACCGACCTGGCCCGCCAAGGGGTGGAAGCCCATCCCCGGGGTGACGCTCGACCACATACTGGCCGACCCGCGCATCGCGATCCGCGCGTACAGCACCCACCTGATGCCCATGACCGACCACCGCACCCTTTTCGCCCACCTGGTGCTCCCCTGAGGTGCGGAACTGACAATGGCAAGGCCCATCGGCCCATTTGTTCGAAGCGGGCGGCTATTCGAGGGCATCTCACGGCGTGGGAGGTGTTCGAGGGTCAGGGACCGATGGACGGGTGGAGGCTTCCGCTGCTTGAGGAGGTAGGTGCCAGCGGGCCCAGACGGTTTTGCCGGGGGTGTCGGGGAGTTGGGTGATGCCCGTTTCGTGGGCGAGTGCGTCGACGATGGTAAGGCCGCGGCCGTGGTCGGCGTCGACCCCGAGGTCCAGGCGGCGGGGTTGTTCGGGGCCGTGGTCGGTGACTCGGACGCACAGTTCACTGGTCTCCACCCACAGAGAGAGCCTGACCGGGGGCTTGCCGTAGCCGATGGCATTTGCGAGCAACTCCCCCACCACCAGGACGACGTCATCGGCGAGGTCCTGAAGAGCCCATGAGCTGAGGGTCTCGTTCACCACGCTCCCGGTCTTGCCGACGATGGCCAGGTCGTGGGGCAGGTCCCAGCAGACGGTGCGCAGACCGCCCGGCGTCTCGGGCATCGGGGCTCCTCGGGATGGACGTGGGGTACGCGGGGACGGGCGGGATACAGGGGTGGGCTGTTCGGCTTCGCGCATGAGGTCGCGCAACTCCTCGACGGTGCGGGCGCGCACGAGCAGGGGTTCGGGGGTGGTCCAGGTCGCTGCGGCGTAGAACTGGCGCGCGCCGATGCCGTACCAGATGGACCAGCCGGGTTCGATCTGGTCGAACTGCTGGGCAGTGGCTCGTTTGGCCAGGTCCCACCGTCGCGGCTGAACCTCGCTGACGGCGACCCCACGCCGGTGCCGGCCCCTGCGCCGTGTCTCAGCCCCGCGCCCGTTCATGCCGCCTCCCGTTTCCGATACGGCTGGCGCCCGAGCGGCATCGGCGGCTGATCGGCATGCCAGCGCACTCGGATCGGCCTGAGGCTTCTACTAGGGTTGTGCATCAGATCGGACCTCTTCTGTCCGGTTTAAGGGGCTTGTCCCGGCGTCGCATGCCGTGGGCAAGCCCTGCTTTTTTGGGGGGATTGCCAAAATTGGGCATTTCGCAGCATTAACTACGAACGCAATCAACTCAGCACTCTGCGTAGCGGGATTCGGCTAGCCTCATACTGGCCTCGAAGACCGCTGTTTGCAATACCAATAAAAGCAAATACCGTAAAGTCCTTTTTGTGCCCCCACTCGTGAGAATCTGGAGCCGCCACATGGCGTACAGCCCCACGGTCAGACGTCGTCGCCTGTCCAACGCTCTGCTCCAGTACCGGCAGGAAACCGGACTGGACGCCAAAGAAGTCGCGAAACGCCTCGGCTGGCCGGCGAGCAAGCTCACCAGGATCGAGAGAAACGAATGGAAGTTGCCGAGCGTCGGTGACGTCATGGACCTGCTCGACTGCTACGAGATCCACGACGAGGCGCGACGACAAGCCCTCATCACGCTGGCGCGAGAGAGCCGCAAACGCGGCTGGTGGGAGGAGCAGTACAAGGACATCCTCGGCGGCGCGCTGGTAGGACTTGAGTGGGAGGCGTCCCAGATCCAGACCTTCGAGGCACTCGTCGTCCCCGGGCTACTCCAGAGCGCCGACTACGCCGCAGCCGTCTTGAGAGGCGGCCAAGTCCTCGGAGAGGAAGACATTCAGCGCCAAGTGGCGGCACGCCTCGCGCGCCAGCGCAGCCTCGATCGGGAGGACGCGCCCAATTTCTGGGCGGTGATCGACGAGGCCGCACTGCGCAAGCAGGTAGGTGGAGTCGCCGTGATGCGCCATCAGCTACACCACTTGCGCCAGATGGCTGAGCGCCCGAATGTGGGCATACAGGTACTCCCTGACTCAGTAGGGGCGCATACGTCGATGACTGGGCCGTTCACGATCCTCGACTACCAGGCCGCCGAGGATCCCAGCATCGTCTACGTGGAGGTTGGCGCGGTCGGCGACCTATTCCTGGAGAAACCGGCGGATTTGGCTCACTATCGTCGTAAGTATGGCTATCTACAAGCATCGGCGCTGAGCGCCGACGCATCACGGGGGTACCTTGAAGATCTAGTCAAACAACTTGAATAGAGGGCGAGAAACATGGACTCCAGCGATCTCACCTGGCGCAAATCCTCCCGTAGCACTGCGGAAGGCGCATGTGTTGAGGTAGCCGAGTTGTCCGGTGGAGGCAGAGCCGTACGCGACAGCAAGAACCCCACCGGCCCCATGCTGCGCTTCACCGCCAGCGAATGGGACGTGTTCCTGGACGGCGCGAAGAACGGTGCGTTCGTGTGGCAGCACGCATACGAGACGTGCCTCCGGAAGTGATCCCGGGGATCGAGGGCAAGCGCCCCTTCAACACGGTTTCCCCCGGGGCCATCCTCATCACCTCCATCCAGGAAGGCCAGGACCGCGGTGCGCTGCAGGGCCTCGGGCACGACTTCTCCACCACCCACGATTCGGCTGGCCAGCCGTGGGACAGCATGCTGACGCCGGCGTGGGAACCCGGCACGGACCTGCTCACGCTGCTCATCAACCTGGCCGGCAGGGCGTGCTCGACTGGGTATGCATATGAGGCACCCGACGATGCGACTCTCGAGGACGCCGCGTCGGCGATCCTCATCCAGAGTGAGGCCAGCCTGAGCCGGCCTGTAGCAACGTCTGGCTTCACAGCTGACAGCGCCCCGTCCTCCTCCGGGAGGGCGTGGCGCTTTCCACTTTGCTACACCTTCGTGCCGTAGCCAAGAAACACCGCCGGGGGACACTGTGTACCCGGAAGAAGGCTAGGCCCGTGTACAGGGTGTCCCCGACACCTACGGTAGAGGTCTCGTTCGGAAGGCGGCCCCGTGGCAGAAATCGAAGAGACAATCGGGCAACGTGTGCACAGGATCCGCCGAGCGAGAGGCATTGATCGTGCCGTCCTCGCTGAGCAGCTCGGCTATTCCGCTGAATGGCTGAAAAGCGTCGAAACCGGGAAGCGGCAGCTCGATCGCTACTCCGTCATCACGCAGATCGCGGATGCTCTCCAGGTCGAGGTGGTCACCCTGCTGGGACTTCCGCACGTCACCGCGGGCGACCACGATCAGCAACGTGCCCACATCGCTATCCCCTCGCTGCGAAAGGTTCTCTTGCGGGGATACCTCCCCAGCCGACGTGCCGGAGCGCCTTTCGCTCTGGATGAGCTGCGGGAAAGGGTGAATACGGGGCATCACCAGGCCCGTCATGGCCGCTACGGCGACTTGCTCACCGACCTGCCGCTTCTGCTCGTCGACATCGCTCATACGACGGTCGGGATAGAAGGAGCCGAACGGGAGCGGGCGTGGGGGATGATGGCCGAGGGTCTGCACGACGCCGCGCTGTCCACGAAGAAGCTGGGTTACATCGACCTGGCGACGATCGCGGCCTCGCAGGCGACCAAGGCGGCCGAATCGTCAGGCGATCCGCTGCTCACGACCGCGACGCGGTGGACACAGGCCGAGGTTTACATGGCCGCCGGCGCGGTAGACGAGGCGCACGAGTTGTTAAGCTCCGCCGTGGATGAGTTGGATCCGATGCTCGGCGAAGGCGGCCCCGAGGTGTGGTCGCTGTGGGGCACCATGCATCTGGTCGAGTCGACCATTGAAGCGACATGGCGACGCGGAGGAGAAGCTGCCGGGCACCTCGTGGAAGCCGCCGCCGCAGCGGATCGAGTCGGAAGCGGCCGGAATGCGTATATGACCGAGTTCGGTCCCGAGAATCGCGCCCTGATCGCTCTGCAGGTCGATGTGGAGCTGGGCGCAGGCCCGGACGCGCTGCCCAAGATTGCCGGAGTTCCCATCGACAATCTGCCCAAGGAGCGACGCGCCCGGCATCGCATCACCCGAAGCGTGGCATACAGCCGAGCCGGTGATGACGACGAGGCGATGCGCGAGCTCCTCGAAGGGCATCGCATCGCCCCTGAATGTGTCGCGAATCATCCGCTGGCCAGGGATGTGGTCAAATCGGCCATGCAGCGGGCTCTCACCTTGAAGGGGCCGATTGCCACAATGGTGAACCGGCTCGGCATTCCGCTTTAAGTCGGTCTCCGAAAAAGGGCGATGGGTACACGGTGTACCCGTCGCCCTTCGCATAGCTACATATGGTCTCTCCATGACTCGCCGGGGCGCGTTTGACGCGCGCAGTGGAGGTGTCTCGTGGCCAGTGTCCTCGCGGGTTCTGCGGAACCCAATCACGGTATGCGCGCTGGTGAGGCCCAATGATGATGAAACAGCAGCCGCTTGGGGGTGTCCCGCTCACCCCGCAAGAAATGGCAGACCTGGTAAACGTGCCTTCCCCTGCGGGCGTGTACCAGTGCTTCCTCGGGGACGACAAGGACGCCACACTGGCCGAACGCGCGCTCGCGGCGGAGATCCTCGCCAGCAATCCGGCGATCGGCCGCATCGCCTGGGACAACCGCCGTTTTCTCGGTCGTGCGGTGCAGTACGCGGTGGCCGAGGCGGGGATCCGTCAGATCCTCGACATCGGCTCCGGCCTGCCGACGTCAGACAACGTGCACCGGGTCGCCCAGCAGGTCGACCCGAGCGTGGTCACCGTGTACGTGGACAACGATCGCAGGGTGAGCTCGCACGGGCGGGCCCTCCTCGCCGACGAGCAGACGACGCATTTCCTTCGTGCGGACCTGCGGATGCCGGGTGAACTGCTCACGAGATCGATGCCCACATCAACGGTGCGAACGGCCGGGTGGTGGTGTCTGTCTGCCTCGACGTGCTCGTCTGGACCAACGGCACGCACCACCGCTGGTGGACCGGGCGGTACTCGGCGGCCACAAGGCGCAAGGTGTTCCGGTACATCACTGCGGAGCGACCGGAGAGCGCTGCGGACGCCGTCGCGGAGCGGTGGCGTGAACTCGGTGGTGCGGATCCGCTGGCCCCTGAGCTGGTTGGAGCGCCGGTATGAGTTCATCGCTGTCCGGTATGCGCCCAATCGATGTGCGGCCGGGAGACCAGACCGCTGTGCAACGCACAGCGGCCCTAGCGGTCCCCACGGTCAAGGCGTCGCTCGCGGAGCAGCGCGAGTTCCCCAGCGTCCCCGTGCCGTCTACCAGGGGCTTCTAAGCACCGCCGGTCTTCTCTGAAGCTCGAAACCCCAGCCAGGTCGATGGTGCAGAGGGAGGATCCGCCGTCCACCCCCTGCACCACCAACGCAAGCAGCAGCCCTCCGGGCCGCGGGCACAACCCCCGACGAGAAGAGGATGCGGATGAGGATCGGGTTCAGCTTCTGGGGGTTCCTCGGCCCTGGCATCGTTGACACTCCCGATGGGGGACGGTTCTGGCGCCGGGCGAAGGTTGAGGAACTGCTCGCCCGCGGCCACGACATCGTGCTCTTGCAGGCCGACCGGGATAGGACCGAGGCCGGCCACTCCCTGCCCTATACCTGGGACCCCGGTTTCCCCGATATCGACCTGCTGTACTGCGAATGGCGCTGGCCCCTGCCTGGCCGTAACACCACACCGTGCGGCACCGCGGGGCACACCTGCGACCTTCACCGGCAAGACAAGCTGATCAGTCACTACACCCATGCACTGAGCACCCCGACGGTGCTGTGGGACACCGACCGGCAGATCACCGCTGACGAACCCCTGCGTCGGGTGCCGCACGTGGTGGTCTGCGACCCGGCAGTGCACCCGGCCCATGGGGCGGTGTCGGTGATGACCATGATCCCCGATGCGCTGATCGACGCTGCCGATCCCGCACGTCTCGCGGCCCGGCCCCGGCGGCTGGCGTTGGCTTACGTCGGTAACCAATACGACCGCGACCAGGCTTTCGACAAGTTCTTCGCGGTGGCCGCCGGGCAGTTTCCCCATCGCGTCGCAGGTAAATGGACCCGCACCGAACAGTGGCCGCACGTGAACTTCACCGGCCGATGTGCCTTCGACGAGGTGACCGGCATCTACCAAGACGCGCTCACCACCGTGCTCCTCATGCCGGACCGGTACTCCTCGGTAGGGGCGATCAGCCAGCGCTTGGCCGAATCGGTCCTCGCGGGATGCCTGCCGATCACCCCGGCAACGTTGATCGGCGGCACCCGGATCACCCCGCCGCAGTTGCACGCCGCCGACACGGCCACGGTCGTCGAACGTATCCGCTGGGCGGAGCGCATCGATGGGACCGACGAACACGCCCGCGTGATCGCCGACTGTCTGACCCACCTGGATCCTCTGCGCATGTCCCGCCAGGTCGATGTCCTCGAGCAGGTCATGACCTCGCTCGTGCACCTCTACCACCGATAGGAGCGCCCATGCGTCCACCCGTGTTCGACACCTTCCACGAGGCCTACCTGGAGGTGCTGAACGAGGTCGCCAACCGGCCTGACCATGTGATCAGTTCGCGGGGCAACCGGTCCCGCGAATGCCGGGACATCAGCTTCACTCTCACCGACCCTCGTCACCGCACCCCCCGCCTGAGCAGCCGCAAAACCAACATCGTGTTCAACTACGCCGAGGCCCTGTGGTACCTCGCCGGCCGAGAAGACCTCGACATGATCGGCTACTACGCGCCGCGGCTGTACGCGCTGTCCCTCGACGGCTACCACCTGACCGGCACGGCCTACGGGGCCCGCCTATTCGGTCCACGGGGGAACAGCCAATGGGACCGCGCCGTCGAGCTGCTCGGCAAGGACCCTGACAGCAAACGCGCCGCCATGGTGATCATGCGGCCAGGTGAGTTCGCCGACCTCGATAACCCGGACGTGGCCTGCACTCTGGCGCTGCAGTTCCTGATCCGCGACGGCCGGCTGCACACCACGGCGTTCATGCGGGGCAATGACGCCATGCTCGGGCTGGTCTGCGACGTGTTCTCCTTCACCCTCATCGCCGAGTTCACGGCCCTGCAGCTCGGGGTGCCACTGGGCAGCTACACCCACCACGTGGCCTCCATGCACCTGAATGAGCCGGACTGGGACCGCGCAGCCGCGATCCTCGTCGAGCACGCGCCACCACCCGAAAGCAGTCCCGTCATGCCCGCCGATACCTCCTGGGAGACGTTGGAGACCGTGCTGGCGTGGGAGAACCAGCTGCGAACCAACCAGGGTTGGTTCCCCGTCGGCAGCGGGGTCGGTCTCCCGCCGTACTGGGAGCAGGTCCTGCTGTTGTTCGACGTATACCGGCAGATCAAGCACCACCCTTCCGAGCCCGTCGACCCGGCTGTACTCGATGCCTTGCACGCCAACCATCAGTGGCTGGTCGGCTGCCGCTGGCCGGAGGCCATGCCGCAGGCCGGGCGGTGATTCGGGGTGGACTGGTCGCAGTGGACGGTCATCCTGCTCAAACCCGACTGCGTACAACGCGGCCTCACCGGCGACGTGCTCGGCTGGGTCGCCCGCGAGGTGACCGTTACCGGCCGTAGAACCGTCACCGTCACCGAGGAACAGATCCTCGCCCACTACGACGACATGCTGCCCGCTTCGGTATCGGCGGAGTTCGGGTTCGACGTCCCCGCCGGCCTACGGCGGCTGTTCGTCGGCCACCAGGTCGTCGTGGCCCTCGGCCACGGCCCGGGCGCCGCTCCCCGCATCCGCGCGCTGCTCGGCCACACCGACCCAGGAGTCGCCGACGCGGGCACCATCCGCAGGCATTTCGGTGTCGACACGCTGGCCACCGCGCGGGCCGAGAACCGGCTCATCAACAACCTGATCCACAGCTCCGATCACGAAGGCGTCGTCGAACGCGACTTCGGCATCTGGTACGGCGCCACCTACCGGCATTTGCTCACCCAGGTAAGGAGTGCCTCATGACCCTCAGCATCCCCGCGTCCCGCGTGCTGCCTGTGATGCCCGCCGAGCAGCAGGCGGGGCTGGACCCGTACATGGCGCAGATCATCACCAACCGCAAGTCCGGCCTGTCGCTGAACCACATCATCGGCTGCCCGCTGGACTGCGGTTACT
This sequence comes from Sphaerisporangium sp. NPDC088356, assembly GCF_040685555.1. NCBI lineage: Bacteria > Bacillati > Actinomycetota > Actinomycetes > Streptosporangiales > Streptosporangiaceae > Sphaerisporangium > Sphaerisporangium sp. NPDC088356. The sequence goes on along the minus strand of NZ_JBFBIK010000013.1, from coordinate 21,481 downwards.
GCGTCCGCCACTTCTGGGGCAACTTCGAGCAGAAGGTCCCGCAGCTCCTGGTCACCACCCCCGAGGCGGTGGAGGTGCTCGTCGGACACGAGGCGTTCCGGCCGGACACCACGCCGATCCAGCTGTTCAACAAGGCCACCGACCCGATGCTGCCCGGGGTCAAGCCGCACACCTTCGCCGTCCTCAAGGAGTTGGACCGGCGCGGCCTCACCAACCTGGTACTCGTGATCACCAGGTTCCACGTCTCGGCTGCGGACATGGAGCTCTTGGAGGGGCTGCGCAACGTCCGGGTGACGTTGCTGTTCACCTACTCAGGGATCAAAGACTCTCGGGTCGAACCGATCGCCAAGTCCGACACCACCGTCAGCTCCATTCTCAGGGCGGCGCGTATGCGTCGGCGGACGAAGGTCATTCTCTATTGGCGGCCAATCGTGCCGGGTTGGAACGATGACCCGGAGACGATGGCCGGGGTGCTGAATGTCGGCCGTCACGCTGACGCGATCGTGTTCACCGGCTACTACCACAAGGAGGAGAACGCGGAATACCTGCGGGAACTCGGCGTGCCGGTGCCCTACGGCGACGATTTCCAGCGACGCAAAGTGCTCCCCGGCGAGCTGGACGCCCGCGTGGTGCAAGCGTGGCGGGACTCCGGGATCGCCACACCGCTGTTCCGCAAGACCTCGTGCGGCGTCACCTACGCCCACCAGGTGGCCGACTACAACGGGCACCTGGGCGTGCCGGAGCTGTGCGACATCTGCCCGGTGGCCCAAGTCGAGCGATGCACCGCGGCGCTCCGCCCGCCCAGCGAGGAGGAATTCCGGGCCGCACTGGAGTCCTTCGGCTACGACACCAGCGCGCCGTTCCTCGTCGAGGACGGGCACGTGCTGACCAGCGCACTGGGGGAGCAACGCCGCTACGCCCTGCAACACGAGCTCGGCTTCCAGGTGTGGGAGGTGGCTCATCCGCACGTACACGCCGCCCACGGCCGCGCTCTGCAAGGCTACGTACTGAGCCCCGAAGAACAGGCACAGCTCGACCAAGCGCGGGATCGGCTCGCCGCAGCCGCCCGCTACGACGACGACTGAACGACCAGGAGAGAGGCACCATGCACAACCAGCCATGGACGACCGCGCCCCTGGTCGCCGTCGATCTGGAGGGCACCGGCAGCCAGGACCGCGAGACCGAGGCCATCCTGGAAGTCGGGGTGGTCCCGCTAGACGCCGGCCGTCCGCTCATGGCGGGCTCGTACCACTCACTGGTGAACCCGGAGCGGCATGTCCCACGCCGCTCCTGGATCTCGGCTAGTTTCTCCGACGACGTGCTCGCATCCGCCCCGCCGCTGGACGTCGTCACCCCGGAGTTGGTGACCCGCCTGGATGGGGCGTACATCGTCGGCCACAACGTGCTGGTGGACTGGCGGCTGCTGTCGCTGCGCTGCCCCGGGGTCCGGCCGGCCGCGCTGATCGACACGCTGAAACTGACGCGGCTGGTCCACAGGGGTACCCGGCGACACAGCCTGACCGCCCTCCTGGCCCACTACCAGCTCACCGACGAGGTGACCCAACTCGCTGGCGGTGGGGAGCCGCACCGCGCCCTGTGGGACGCAGTCGGCGCCGCCCTGCTGCTCGGCACGCTGATTGCCGAACTACCCAGCGATGGTCCCGTGTCCGTCTCAAAGCTACGTGAGGTGGCTGGTCAGCCCATCGGTGGTGGAGCTACGGAAGATGCTCCTGGGCAAATTCCACTGCTGTTCTGACTGCTTGTCTTTCTATGGCCCGGACCGGTGACGAGCGCCGCGGAGTAGCCCGGGGCGATGTCGAGCCAGCGGACCGGCCACACCGCTCCGGGGAGGGAACGCGACAGTACGGTACCGTGCGGGGCGCTTGCTTCTCGGTGTACCAGGACGTCCCTGAGGCCGGCGAGGCCCACGCCCACCGCCTTGACGTAGGCCTCCTTGGCACTCCACAGCTCGAAGTAGTCGGTGTGGCGGGCCGCCGGGTCGGCGTAGTGCAGGCGGTCGACCTCCGCGGGCTGGTACATGCGCCTGGCCATCTCCAGGCAGTCGAGGTCCTGGCGGATCCGCTCCACGTCGACGCCCACGCGCGAGCCCGGTGGCGTCACGGCCACCAGGGCCCACTCCCCCGAGTGCGACAGGTTGAAGTCGAGCGGGGGACGGCCGTCCGGCAGCGCCAGGTACGGCCGCCCCTCCGCCTCGGTGCGGAAGTCGAGCATCGGAGCGCGCACGCCGCACAGCCGGCCGAGGATGGCGCGGAGGGCGGCGTGCGCGATCGTGAAACGGTGCTGCTCGGTGGAGCACGCCAGCCGGGACGCCCGCTCGCGTTCGGCGTCGGAGAGCATCCGCCACCAGCGTGGGTCGTCCGGCTGGTCGAGGTGGATCCGAAAGACGCGGGGGCCGGCCACGCTCGCCTTCTCAGCGTCTCGGTCGAGGTAAATACGCCAGACGCGGGGCCCGGTCGCGCTCGCCTTCCCAGCGACTCGACCGAGGTTGATCCTGCTAACCCGGGGCCCGGTGACGTTCACCTGCGCAGCGCCTCGGCGATGTACTTGTGGGTGAGGGCCGCCTGTTCGAAGACCGCGAAGTGCCCGCCTACGAACGGATGCAGCGCGAACCGCCGCGAGGTGTGCTCCTCCCAGCCGTCGACGAGGCTCCGGTCGACCCTCGGGTCCTGGGCGCTCGGCATGGCCGTGATTGGGATGTCCAGCGGCGGCCCCTCCTGGTACTCGTAGGTCTCCTTGACGGTGAAGTCGGCCTGGATGGCCGGGAGGATCATGTCGAGCACTCCGGGGTCGGCCAGCAGCCATTCCGGCGTACCGCCGAGCTTGCGCAGCAGGTCGACCACCTCTGGCCGGGTCATGTCCCGCACGTACGGCCCGGGATCGAACGACAGGTGCGGGGCGACCGACCCGGAGACGAACAGGTGCGCCGCCTCCGGCCCGCCACGGCGGCGGATCTCCCGCAGCAGCTCGAACCCCACCAGCGCGCCGAGGCTGTGCCCGTAAATGGCGTACCGGCGGCCTTCGGGGCCGAGCGTCAGATCGGCGAGCACGACGTCGGCGAGCTCGGCGACCAACGGCTTCATGTGCTCGTACGGCGTCTCCCTGAGCCGGTTGTCCCTGCCGGGCGGCTGCACCGGCAGCACGGCCACCCCCGGCAGCTTGCGCTGCCACACCCGAAAGGCCGAGGCCGCGCCGCCGGCGTGCGGCAGGCAGTACAGCGCCAGCGCGCCCGGCTCGGCCCCGGTCTGGCCCCGGAACGGCAGCCACCGGCCCATCACGTCACTGCTCGTCAGGTCGTGGACGGTCATCTCTGCCTCATCAAAGGATCTCTAGCTGGACATACGGCGGCGGTGGCTGCAGGTTGGAGAGGTCGGCCTCCAGCACCACGTGGGCGCCGTCCCTGCTCGCCTCGCGGAACCCCGCGAAGGCGTAGGTGATCTGCATCATCCGGTTGCGGCCGGTCTCCACGAAGTCGGCCCGCAGGGCGACGCCCGCCTCGTCCGCGAGCCGCATGATGTGGTTGAGCAGCACCATCCCGACCCCCCGGGACATCACGCGGCACGACATCAGCATCATGCACAGCCGCCAGACCTTCTCGTCCTTCTCCACCAGCGCGAGCCCGATCTTGCCGTAGCTGCCGAACCTGTCGGTGAGCGAGGCGACCAGGAGCAGGTGGTCCGGGGAGTCGCGAAGCGCGTCCAGTTCCTCGTAGGAGTACGTGCGCCCGGTCGAGTTGAGCTGGTTGGTGCGTACGGTCAGCTCCTCGGCCCGCTGGAGGTCCTCGCGGCGGGCCGGTGCGATGGTGAACGCCATCTTCAGGCCCGCGAGGAACTCCTCGTTGGTGCCGACGAACTCGCCCTCCAGCTCGTCCCTGGCGATCTGACCCTGGTACATCACGCGGCGCTGCGCGGACTCGTCGGTGACGAACCGGGGGATGAACAGCGGCTGTGCCAGCGCCTCGTCCAGATCGGCGACGTCGACGCGGGTCACCTCCGGCACCTCGTGCGCCACCTCGGCCAGCTCGAACTCCTGGTCGTCGACGAACGCGAACGCGTCGAGCCCGAGGTTGAGCGCCTTGGCTATCCGGCGGATCGAGTCGGACTTGGCGTTCCAGTTGATCTGCGGGAAGAGGAACAGCTCCGCGAGGCCGAGCGCCCGCAGCTTCTCGACCGCCGTGTCGTGGTCGTTCTTGCTGGCGACGGAGTGCAGGACGCCCATGGCGTCGAGCCGCCGGATGTGGGCAACGACCGACGGCCGTACGGTGACGTCGGCGTCCTCCAGCAGCACTCCGTCCCACAGGGTGTTGTCGAGGTCCCACACGATGCACTTGACGCGCCCCTGCACCGGCTTCTCAGGGAGTACGGCGACGCTCTCCTGGGCCACGCTCATCACATCATCTCCCTGTCCACCTGCCCAGCGATGGTGATCCGCTGGATCTCGTTGCTGCCCTCGATGATCTCCATCACCTTCGCGTCCCGGTAGAAGCGCGCCACGGGGTAGTCCGGGCTGCAGCCGTTGGCGCCGTGGATCTGCACCGCCTCGGAGGCGTGCCTGGCGGCGGCGGTGGACGCGAAGTACTTCGCCACCCAGGTGGCCATGAGCGTGGACGCCTCGCCGGCGTCCTTCAGCCGTCCCGCCTCCGCGCACAGCAGCCGGGCCGCCCGCGCGTCGGTGATCATGTCGGAGAGCTTCGCCTGGATCAAAGGCCGGTCCCGCAGGACCGACCCGCCGACCTCACGGCGTGCGGTGTAGGTGGCGCACGCCTCCAGGCACGCCTGGATGATGCCGACCGAACCCGAGGCCACGCTGTAGCGTCCGAGGTCCAGCGTGCCGGTCAGCACCATGCCCGCGGTGAACCCGCTGGGGCCGAGCAGCGCGTCACCGTCGAGCCGCACATCCTGGAACGACACCTCCGCGATCATCGACGCGCGGGTTCCGAGCATGTCCTCGATCGGGCGGACCTGCACCCCGGGGGCGTCCCTCGGGACCAGGAAGGCCCCGATGCTGGACGCGGTCCTGGCGAACACCAGGTACACGTCCGCCCGCTGGCCTCCGGTGATCCACTTCTTGACGCCGTTGAGCACCCAGCCGCCGCCGGACTCGGCGGCGGTGGAGGTGATCCCCGAGGCGTCGCTGCCCGCGCCGGGCTCGGACAGGCAGAACGCCCCGAGGACGTCCCCCCGGCACAGCGCCGGCGCCCACCGCTCGCGCTGGGCCGAGGTGCCCCACCGCTGCACGGCCCACGACACCATCGTGTGCACCGTGAGCAGGCTGCGCACCGACGAGCAGCCGCGTCCCACCTCCTCGTGAACCTGGCCGAGGGTCACCATGTCCATCCCCGCGCCGCCCGCCTCGGGCGGCAGGAACGGGGCCCACAGGCCCGCGGCGGCGATCTGGCCGAGCAACTCCTCGGGTACGCGGCCCTTCTGGTCGTAGGAGTCCGCGTACGGGGCGATGTGGGTGTCGACGAACGCGCGTGCGGAACGACGGTCCACGACCTGGACCGTGTCCGGCGCGAGGTCCGGCGCCACCTGTACCGGGGTCGCCACCGTCACACCTGGACGGCTAGGTCCGACGACAGCCGGGCCACCAGGTCGGACATCGAGTCCGCGGTGCGGAAGTTGTCGATGCGCAGCTCCTCGTTGGGGATGGTGACGCCGAACGTCTTCTCGACGAACATCACCAGCTCCATCGCGAACAGCGAGTTGACGAACCCCAGCGCGAAGATGTCCTGGGACTCGGTGATCTCCGCCTGCGGGTAGCGGCTGCGGACGAAGTCGAGGATCTGGCCCTTGGCGATGTCTGACATTTGATGACTCCTTTGAGTGTCTGCGCTGTTAGAAGGCGGGCTGTTAGAAGGCGGGCTGTTAGAAGGTCGAGCCGACGGGCCGGCTGGCGCCGTCGTAGGTGTAGAAGCCCCGGCCGGTCTTGCGGCCGTGGAGCCCGGCGTCGGTCATCTGCTTCAGCAGCGGGCACGGCCGGTACTTGCTGTCGGCGTAGTGCTCGTACAGCACCTCCACGCTGTAGAGGATCGTGTCGACGCCGATCAGGTCGGCGGTCTCCAGCGGGCCCATGGGGTGCCCGAAGCAGCTGCGGAACACCTCGTCCACCGACGCGGCGTCGGCCACGCCCTCGTGCACGAGGAAGGCCGCCTCGTTGACGGTGAGCATCAGCACCCGGTTGGAGACGAACCCGCACGAGTCCTTGACGTCGATGGCCTTCTTGCCCATCGCGGTCAGCAGGTCCCTGGTGCGCTGGATGGTCTCCTGCGAGGTGTGGAAGCCGGGGATCAGCTCGACTGCGGGCTTGGCCGGCACCGGGTTCATGAAGTGGACGCCGATGACCTTCTCCGGCCGCCGGGTGACGGCCCCGACCTTGGTGATCGGGATCGCGGAGGTGTTGACGACGAAGACGGTGTCCGGCCCGCAGACCGCGTCGAGCGTCTCGTAGACCTCCCGCTTGACGTCCCAGTTCTCCGTCACGTTCTCGATGACGACGTCGGCCTTGGCCGCCCCCTCGGCGCCGACGGCGGTGGTGATCCTCGACAGCACCTCGTCGGGGTCGAGGGCGGGGCCGCCCATGAGCCGGCTCATGCGGCTGTTGTGCCGGATGGTGGCCAGCGCGTCCTTGAGGATCGTCTCGTCCTTGTCGACCAGGACCACCTCGTGCCCGGTCTGCGCCAGGTTCTGGGCGACCCCGACGCCCATGACACCCGCGCCCACTACGCCGATAACCGTCATGACCTACTCCGTTTCTCGTCGTTCACTGCCGTGCCGGCATGCCGGGTCTTGCTGGTGGTGCTATCGGCCGCGCCTGCGGGCCGCCGAGGCTTCGAGGCCCGACCGGCGGAGCTGCGCGCGTACCTGGCTGCCGCCGTCGGCGTTCGCGAACGCCGGTGTGGCACCCGAGGTGAGCGCCTCGATGGTCACGCCGAGCGCGGCCACGGTCGGCGCCTCGTAGAGGATGTGCGGCGGGAGCTCGTCCAGCTCGAACTCGCGGCGCAGGGCGGCCACGATGGAGACGCCGAGCAGCGAGTTGCCGCCGAGCTCGAAGAAGTTGTCCTGCACCCCGACCCGGTCGAGCCTGAGCGACTCGCACCAGATCGCCGCGATGGTCTCCTCGGTGGGGCCGGAGGGCTCCTGGTAGGAGGTGACCAACTCGGGGCGGGGGTGCCTCTCGCCGCCTCCGCCGCTCATGGCGGGCGAGGTCACCGCCTCCAGGTTGAAGCGCGAGCTGCCGAGGACCACGGTCGGGAAGTCCTGGGTGGACACCACGACCCTCGGCTCCCCGGAGGCCAGCGCGCGCAGCAGCGACCGCCAGCCGTCCTCGAAGCCGATGCCGACGCGGGCCCGGTTATCCCTGAAGAACTTCTGCAGCTCGTCGTCGTACCCGGCCAGGCCCGCCTCCCAGGCGTTCCAGGTCCACTCGCCCCAGTCGACCGAGAGCACCCTCCGGCCGGAGTCGGCGAGCCGGTACGCGTAGCTGTCCAGGAAGGCGTTCGCGGCGCAGTAGTCCACCTGGCCGGGGCCGCCCCCGGTCGCCGAGGTGATCGAGGAGAAAAGCACGAGGAAGTCCAGCTCGATCTCGCCTGGCTCGCCGATGCGCAGCGCCTCGGCGATGGCCAGCGTGCCGGCGATCTTCGGCGCCAGCACCGCGTCCAGCTCCTCGGGGCGCTTGAACTGCATCAGCCCCATGGCCGGGACTCCGGCGGCGTGGAGCACGCCGTGCAGGGCCCCGAAGCGCTCCATGGCCACCTCGACCGCGCGCCGCACGTCCTCCGCGCTGCTCACGTCGCCGATGACGATCTCGACCTCCGCGCCGAGCGCGACGATCTCGCTCACCCGGGCCACCCGCCGCAGGGTGTCCTCGTCGCGGACCTCCGCGCCGGGCGCCCCGGCGAGGATGCCTTCCCATGCCTCGCGCGGCGGCAGCCCGTGGCGGGCGAGCAGCACGAGCTTGGCCCGGCAGTCACGGGCGAGGTGCTCGGCCATGCCGAGCGCGATGCCGCCGAGCCCGCCGGTGACCAGGTAGACGCCGCCTTCGCGCAGCACCCCGCTGTCGGCGGCGGACGGCGCCATGGTCTCGTAGCCGGGCACCCAGCGGCGGCCGTGCCGCAGCGCGACCGTCCGGTCGGTCATCGGCCGGCGCAGCTCGGCGACCAGGCCGGCGATCACGGGTGCGGCCGGGGCCGTCTCCAGGTCGACGAGCCGGGTGGCCACCTTCGGGTGCTCCAGCGGGATCACCAGGCACGGCCCCATCAGCGTCGCGCCGCCGATGTCGGTCACGTCGTCCCGCAGCACCTGCTGGGTGCCGGAGACGGCGACGTCGAGCGACCATTCGTCGGTCCCCGACTCGGCCGCCGCCCTGGCGAGCGCGACCAGGGTGTGCAGGCCGTATTGGACGGCGGAGTCGCCGGCGGTCGCGCCGAGCGTCCACAGGTGTACCACCCGCTCCAAGGGCCGCCCGGCGGCACGCAGGTCGCGCAGCAGGGAGAGCGTGTCCTTCACGCTGCCCGGCCTGAGCGTGTAGCCGTCGGCGGTCTCGGTGTACGCGTCGCCCGGCCGTACCAGGCTGATGGACGCCCCGGTCTCCGCGACCGCCCGCCGCAGCTCGGCCACCACGTCGTCGGCCACCCCGTCGCGGGTGTAGACCAGCCACGACGCGGGTTGCCGCTCGCCGGGCGCGGGCGCCGCGGTCTGCCGCCACACCGGCAGGTACAGCCACTGCTCCTCGGGCAGCTTGGGCAGGCTGGTGATCGCCTCGAACAGGTCGGCGGGATCGGGGGCCTCGCCCGGCAGCGCGAGGGCGCCGGCCGTACGGCTCCGGCGACCGGCGCGGGCCGGCGGGTCGATCCAGTACCGGTGCCGCTGGAAGGGGTAGGTCGGCAGCGGGACCCGGCCCGGCAGCCCGGCGAGGTCGCCGGCGTCGGCGTGGCGGCCGTGGTAGGCCGTCCAGTCGATGTCGGCGCCGACCAGCCACAGCCGGGCGAGGCAGCCGGCGAGCACCGCGTCGTCGGGGCGGCCGTCGCTCCCGCCGGGCAGCGCGTTGAGGATCAGCGGCCACCGCTGCGGCGGGCAGCCCGCGCCCCGCATCAGGGCGCCGAGCGACTGGCCGGGCCCGATCTCGACCACGGCCAGCTCGGGATCGGCGAGCAGGGTCTCGATGCCGGCCGCGAACCGCACCGTCCCGCACATGTGGCGGGCCCAGTACGCGGGGTCGCACACCAGGTCCGCTTCCGCGAGCTCGCCGGTGAGGTTGGAGATGTACGGCAGCTCCGGGGGGTTGAGCCGCACGTTTGCCTTCACCCAGTCGGTGAGCTCGCTGCTCAGGTGCGTGAGCATCCTGGAGTGGAACGCGTGCGTGGTCGTAAGGAGGCGGCACGCGATCTCGCCGCGCCGAAGGTCGGCGACCAGCCGCTCCATCGGCTCCACGGGACCGGCGACGACCGCGACCTGCGGGCCGTTGACGGCGGCGATGTCGAGGCCCCGCTCCTCCAGCCGGAACCGGCGGCGCAGCTCGTCGGCAGGCAGCGACACCGCGGCCATCGAGCCCGCCGGGACCTCGGCGATCAGCCTCGCCCTGTGCGCCACCAGCGCCAGGGCGTCCGGCAGCGAGAGCACCCCCGCGAGGCACGCGGCGACGTACTCCCCGAGGCTGTAGCCCAGCATGATCCGCGGGGTCACGCCCCAGGTCATCAGCGTGCGCGCCAGCGCGTACTCCAGGGCGAACAGCGCGGGCTGCACCACCTCCGTGCGCTCCAGCGCGGAGACCCGCCCGTCGGCGCCGCCGGAGCCCCCACGCCCCAGCAGGGCGGCGAGGCCGAGGCCGCCACCGCGCTCGCCGGCGAGCAGGTCGGTCAGGTCCACGTCCGGCAGCGCCTCGCGCAGCGGCCCGAGGCACTCGTCGAGGAACCCGCGGAACACCGGCTCGCGACGGTAGAGCTCGGCCACCATCCCGGGATACTGCTCGCCGACCCCGGCCAGCAGGAACGCCACCGGACGCCCCTGGACGGTGTCGACGCGGCTCAGCACGCCCGGCTCCGCCGACTCCCCGCTCAGCGCGGCCACGGCGTCCTCGATGGACGCGGTGACCGTGGCCCGGCGGTGCTCGAACGTCTTGCGCCCGACCTGGAGGGTGTACGCCACGTCGGCCAGCCGCGTGCCTGGCTCGGCGCGCAGGTGCTCCCCGAGGCGCTCGCACGCCTGGTCGGCCGCGGTGGCGTTCCGCGTCGAGACCGGCAGCACCTGGTACCGGCGGGTGGACGCGGAATCGGCGGGCGGGACGGCGGGCCGTACGGGTGCCTCCTCGACGACCATGTGGACGTTGGTGCCGCCCATGCCGAGCGAGTTGATCCCCGCGATCCTCGGCCGCCCCTCGCGGGTGCGCCAGGGCGACAGCTCGGCGTTCACGTAGAACGGGCTGTCCTCGAAGTCGATCTCGGGGTTGGGGCTGGTGTAGTGCAGGCTGGGCGGGATCACCTTGTCGCGCAGGGCGAACGAGGTCTTGATGAGCCCGCTCGCCCCGGCCGCGCGGTCCAGGTGCCCGACGTTGGTCTTGACCGACCCGATCGGGCAGTACTGCCTGTCCCTGGTCGGGCCGAACGCGCGGGTCAGCGCCGCGACCTCGATGGGGTCGCCCAGCTCGGTCGCGGTGCCGTGCGCCTCGATGTAGCTGATGTCCTCGGCGGTGACCCCGGCGTCCGCCATCGCGTCGGCGATCACCCGGGCCTGTCCGACGACGCTCGGGGCGGTGTAGCCGACCTTGAGCGCGCCGTCGTTGTTCATCGCCGAGCCGCGGATCACCGCCCAGACGTGGTCGCCGTCGCGCAGCGCGTCGGAGAGCCGCTTGAGCACGACCACGGCGGCGCCGTCACCGAACATGCTGCCGCGCGCCTGCGCGTCGAAGGTGCGCACGTGACCGTCGGGCGACTCCATGCCACCCGGCCCGAACCGGTGCCCCACCCGGTCGGGAACCCGGATCGAGACCCCGCCGGCCAGCGCCAGCTCGCACTCGCCGTTGCGCAGGCTCTGCACCGCGAGGTGCGCCGCCACCAGGGAGGTCGAGCAGAACGTCTGCACCGCGACGCTCGGCCCGTACAGGTCGAACAGGTAGGAGACCTGCGTGGTGAGGGCGTCCTTGTCGTTGCCCATGATGATCTCGTAGTGGCTGACCCCCTCGTCCTCGGAAAGGAGGCGCTCGCCCATCTGCAGCAGGTAGGTGCTGATGTTGGTGCCGCCGAACACGCCGACCCGCCCCCGGTGCTCCGGCGCCGCGTACCCGGCCTGCTCAAGACCCTGCCAGCACACCTCAAGGAACGCCCGCTGCTGCGGGTCGGTGAGCGCGGCCGTACGGGGGCTCATGCCGAAGAACGCCGCGTCGAAGCCGCTGATGTCGTCGAGCACCGGCCGGGCCGGCACGTACGACGGGTCCTTGATCAGGTCGGGCTCGACCCCGGAGGCCAGCAGCTCCTCCTCGGAGAAGAAGCTGATCGACTCGACGCCCTCGCGCAGGTTGCGCCAGAACGCGCCGACGTCGTCCGCCCCGGGGAAGCGCCCGGCCATGCCGACGATCGCGATGCGCCGGTCGTCCACCGGCTCCGCTCCCGGGTTCTCCGGCCGCGCGGTCGCGGTGGCGCGCGCCGCCGCCGTCACCGTGGCGCGGGCGGGCGCGGGCCGCGGGGCGGCGGCGCCCTTCTCGTCGAGGATGCCCGCGAGCGTGTACACCGTCGGCGCCTCGAAGAGCATGACGGTCGGGACCGCGATCCCGAAGCGCTTCTTCACCAGGGCGAGCATCTGCAGCGCGACCAGGGAGTTGCCGCCGAGGTCGAAGAAGTTGTCCCTGGTGCCGACCGGCTCGATGCCGAGCACGTCGGCCCACAGCTCGGCGAGTGCCCGCTCGGTCGCGCTCAGCGGCGGGCTGTACGGCTGCGGAAGCTCGGGACGCGGGAACCGCGCGCCGCCGCCCGCCGCCGGTTCTGGCGCGGCCATAGCGCGGGGCAGCCGGTCGTCCAGGCCGCCCGCCGCCACCACCAGGCTCGGCCCGTGCCCGGCCAGCACCTGGTCCAGCGCGTCGAGGCCCTCCTCGGTGGTCATGGAGTGGGCGGCCATCGCGGCGCCGATCCCCCCCTCCATGTGTTCGAGGGTGCAGGACCAGGTGTCCCAGCTCACGGTCACCCACCGCGTGGGCGATCGCCCGTCCTGGTACTTGAGGTGGCGGCGGTGGCCGATCGCGGTCAGCGCGGCGTTGGCCGCCGCGTAGCTGCCGAAGGTGATGCCGCCCAGCAGCGACGACGTGGAGGAGAACAGCACGCAGAAGTCGGGCACGCGCTCCGGTCCGAGTTCGTGGACCACCTCGTCCAGCACCAGGGCCCCGCGAACCTTGGCGCCGAAGTGCCGCGCGACGGCCTTGCCGTCCAGTTCGCGCAGGGAGCGGAAGGTGTCACGCCCCGTCTCGGCGGCGGCGTGGATCACCCCGTCGAGCCGGACGTCGCCGGGCAGCGTCTCGGCGAGCGCCGCGCGCATCGCGTCGGCGTCGGTCACGTCGACCCGCGGGGTCAGCACCTCGGCGCCGAGCGCGCGCAGCCTCCGCACGCCCTCGTACCGGGGGTCGCCGGCCGTGTCCGGGACGCCGCCGCGGCTGGTGAGGATGACCCGGGCCGCGCCCGACCGCACCAGGTGCCCGGCCACGAGCAGGCCGACGTCGCCGAGCCCGCCGGTCACCAGGTAGGTCCCGCCGGAGCGGATCACCGCCTTCTCCGGCACGCTCCCGCGGTCCCGCGCCGCCGGGACGTACCCGCGCACATGGCGCCGGCCGTCACGGTAGGCCACCAGCACGTCGGCGGCCGGCCGGCGCAGCTCGGCGGCCAGCGCCTCCGCCGCCTCGGCGGGCGACGTGTGGGAGTCGAGGTCGACGGCGTGGCAGTCGAGGTTGAGGTACTCCTGGTTGGCGACCAGTGGCAGCGTGGCGGCGGCGGCGTGGCCGGGCGAAGGGCTCTCGCCGTCGGCCACCGCCTGGCCGCCCTGGGTGACCATGATGACCCTGGCGCTGCCGGCGCCGTCGCTGCCCCACGCGTCCAGCATCCGGGCGAACGGCAGCACGGCCTGGCCTGGGTCGCGGCCGCTGCCGCCGCCGTCGAGCATGCGCAGGTCCACCATCGTGACCGGCCCGCCGGCGGCGAGCCTGCTCACCAGCGCGGTGTGGTCGTCCAGGGACGTGAAGTCGAGGACATAGCCGCCGGCCACCTCGGCGAAGGCGTCGCCCGGCCGTACCGTCACGACCTCGGTGCCCGCGGCGCGCAGCGACTGCGCCAGCACGTCGGCGACTCCCGTGCCGTCGGCCAGCAGGACGCACCGGGCGAGGGCCTGGGCCTCGGCGGGCAGCTCGGCCCGGGTCCAGCGCGGGACCATGACCTGGACATGGGCGGCGGCCCTTTCCGGCCCGGCCGCGCCGGCCGCATCGGCGGCGAGCCCGGCCGCCGGCGCGGTGTGCCCGGCGGGCGGGTCGACCCAGTACCGCTCCCGCTGGAACGGATAGCCCGGCAGCCCGACCTTGGCGACGGGGCGGTCCTTCTGGTAGCCGGCCCAGTCGACCGGCACGCCCGCCAGCCACAGCCGTCCGGCCGCCTCGGCCAGCACGTGTCCGGCCGGACGGGGATCGGCCGCGGCGGGCAGCGCGGGCACCACGAGGGGCCAGCGGTCGCGCGGGCAGTCCCGGTGGCCGCGCACCATCGCGCCGAGCGACTGGCCGGGGCCGATCTCCAGCAGCGCGAGCTCTCCCTGCTCCAGCAGCGTGCCCAGCACCGCGTCGAACCGCACGGGCGCGCACATGTGCTCCGCCCAGTACCCGGGGCCGGTCACCTGCTCGGCCGTGGCCAGGGCGCCGGTCACGTTGGAGATGTACGGGATGCGCGGCGCTTCGAGCCTGATGTTCGCGGCGATCCACTCGGTCAGCTCGGCGCGGACCGGCTCCATCATGCGGGAGTGGAACGCGTGGCCCGTGGCCAGCGGCCGGCACGGCACTCCCTCGGTCTCCAGGAACGCCCTGGCCGCCTCCATGGCCCCCGGCTCCCCGGCGATCACGGTGAGCTCGGGACCGTTCAGCGCGGCCACGTCCAGCCCGGTGACGCCGGCCCGTTCGAGGCGGCCGCGCAGGTCGTCGGCGCCCAGCGGCACCGCGCTCATCGCGCCACCGGGCAGCGCGCCGATCAGCTTCGCGCGGTGGGCCACCAGCGCGAGCGCCGACTCCGGCGACAGCACGCCGGCGAGGCACGCCGCCACGTACTCCCCGAGGCTGTACCCGGCCACCACCGAGGGCTCGACGCCCCACGACCGTACGAGCCGCGCCAGCGCGTACTCGACGGCGAACAGCGCCGGGTGGAGCAGCTCGGTGGGCATCGTGTCGTCAGGCGTGGTCTCGCGGCCGAGCAGCCGGCCGAGCCCGCCCGCGTCGGCGGCCTTCCTCGGCCGCAGCATCTCGGCGAGCGGGTCCACCCCGCCCATCCGCCGCCGCAGCACGGCGCGGCACTCGTCCAGCACCGCCCTGAACACCGGCTCGGTGCTGTACAGGTCGGCGGCCATGCCCGGGTACTGCTCGCCGGCGCCCGCCACCAGGAACCCGACCGGCCGGTCCGTGCGGCTCTCGGCGCGTGCCAGCACCCCGGCGTCGCGTATGCCCGCGGCGGCCTCGTCCACGGTGGAGGCGACCAGCATCCGGCGGTGCCCGAACAGCCGCCGCCCGGTCTGCAGGGTGTACGCCACGTCGGACAGGCGGTGCGGGCTGGACTCGTCGGCGAGGTGGCCGGCGAGCCGTTCTGTCATGGCGTCGGCCGCGGCGGCGGTCCTCGCGGACCACACCAGCAGCTCGGGACGGGGCGCCGCCTCCGGGCGCGGGACGATCGGCGCCTCTTCCAGCACCACGTGGGCGTTGGTGCCGCCGATGCCGAACGCGCTCACCCCGGCCCTGCGGGTCCGTCCGGGCTCCCGTGGCCAGGTCCTGAGCCGGGTGACCACCTCAAGCCGGGCCTCGCCCGCGTGCAGCTGGGGGTTCGGCTCGGCGAGGTTGCGGGTGGGCGGGATCTCGTCGTGGCGCAGGGCGAGCGCCGCCTTGATGAGGCTGGTGACCCCCGCCGCCCGGTCGAGGTGGCCGACGTTGGTCTTGACCGAGCCGATCAGGCACGACTCGTCGCGGAACACCTGCTGCAGGGCGGCCAGCTCGGCGGCGTCGCCGAGCGCGGTGCCGGTGCCGTGCGCCTCGACGTAGTCGATGTCGGCGGCCGTCAGGTCCGCGCTCGCGAGCGCCTCGGCCATCACCGCGGCCTGGCCCTGGACACCGGGCGCGGTGAAGCCGACCTTCTTGCCCGCGTCGTTGTTCACCGCCCAGCCGCGGATGACGGCGTAGATCTGGTCCCCGTCGGCGAGCGCGTCCTCCAGCCTGCGCAGCGCCACGACGCCGACGCCGCTGCCGAGCGGGCTGCCGAGGCCGCCCGCGTCGAACGCCCGGCACTCGCCGTCCGGCGGCGCGATGCCGCCCTGCTGGTACAGGTAGCCGACCCTCTGCGGCACGCCGACCGCCACGCCGCCGGCCAGCGCCAGGTCGCACTCGAAGCCGGCGAGGCTGGTGGCGGCGGCGCACACCGCGACGAGCGACGTCGAGCAGTAGCTCTGCACCCCGTAGCTCGGGCCGGACAGGCCGAGGGTGTGCGCGACCCGGGTGGTGAGCGAGTCCTTGTCGTTGGCGAGCCCGACCGCGAGCTCGCCCATGACGGCGCTGATCCCGCTCGGCACCAGGTTGTTCTGGAGGTAGGAGCTCCACGCGCCGCCACCGAAGACGCCGATGGCGCCGTCGAAGCGCGTGGGGTCGCAGCCGGCGTCCTCCAGCGCCTCGTAGCTGTGCTCCAGGAAGAGCCGCTGCTGCGGGTCGAGGATCTGGGCCTCTTTGGGGCTGAAGCCGAAGAAGCCCGCGTCGAAGAGGTCGACGCCGTCGATGACCGCGCCCGCCTTCACGTAGCTCGGGTCCTGGAGCAGCTCCTCGGCGACCCCGGCGGCCCGCAGCTCGTCGTCGGTGAACCTGGTGATCCCCGACAGGCCGGCCCGGATGTTGGTCCACAGCTCGGCGACCCCGGATGCCCCGGGGAACCGCCCCGACATCCCGACGATCGCGATGTCGGTGCCGGAGGTCTCTCCGGCGATATCGTCAGTCACGTCTACCGTCCTCATTCCGGGTGCTGGAACGGGCACGGCGCCGCCGCTGCCCCCGAGCCGAGCTGGTGGTGAGTGCTTGCCGTGCGGCGGCGTCATCGCCGTCGGCGCCTTCCAGAGCCGCGGCGAACTCCGCGACGGTGGGATGCTCGAAGAGCACGGCCGGCGCGATCGGCACGCCGAGCTCCTTCTCGATGGCGAGCACCATGGCCATGCCGACCAGGGAGTTCCCCCCGAGGTCGAAGAACGGGTCGTGGATGCCCACCTGGTCGATGCCCAGGTAGGCCCCCCACACCTCGGCGATCTTGGTCTCCGGCTCGGTCCGCGGGGCCGCGTAGTCCGTACGCAGCTGCGGCCGGGGGAACCGCTCGCCCCGGGGCACGGCCGAGGCCGCGCCGACCAGCGCGTCGATGTCGACCATGGCCGACCAGTCGCGCAGCACCTCGCGCAGCGGCTGGCGCACGGCGAGCACGCTGCCGTGCCCGCCGGTCACGATGCGGTCGAGGAACGCGCAGCCCGCGTCGTCGGCGAAGCCGTACTTCTCGCGGTAGGCGCGCACCCGGTCGGCGAGGCCGCCGGCGCCCTTGAGCGCCTCGGCCTGCCAGTCGTCGTGCCGCCACGGTCCCCAGGCGATCGACACGACCCTGGTCGACGGCGCCGCCGCCGAGAGCGCGTCGCCGTACGCGTCGAGCACGGTGTTGGCCGCGCAGTAGTCGGACTCGCCGATGCCGCCGAAGGCCGTCACCGCGGAGGAGTACAGGACCAGCACCTCGGGCCGCTCCGCGGCGGGCGTCTTCGGTCCGACCAGCTCGGCCAGGGGTCCCATCGCGAGGACCTTCGGGGCGAGCACCGCGCCGGCCTCCGCCGGCGTCCTGCGCTGCGCCATGCCTCCGGCGGGCACGCCGGCCGCGTGGATCACGCCGTGCAGCGCGCCGAAGTGCTCCCGGCAGCGGCGCAGCGCGTCCCTCAGCTCGTCCGGCACCCCGGCGTCCGCGGTGAGCAGGAGCACCTCGGCGCCCGCCGCCTCCAGCTCGGCGACGTCGCGCAGGCTGCTCTCCACGCGACTGCCGGGCTCCGGTCGCACGTCACGCGGCAGCGGGGTACGGCCGACGAGCGCGAACCGCCGCACTCCCTCGCGGAGCAGGTGCTTGGCCAGGGCCATGCCGAGCCCGCGCGCACCGCCGGTGATCAGGTAGACGCCGTCGGCACGCCAGGGGATCCCGGCTTCCGGGGTCGGGGCCTCGCCCCAGCTCCGCTGCCAGCGGCGGCCGCGGCGCCAGCCCGCCAGTGTGTCGTGCGTGGCGAGCGCCTCCGCCTGCTCGGGCTCGCGGAGCAGCTCGTACGCGAGCTGTCCGGCCGCCCGCTCCCCCAGCCCGTCGCCGGGGGCCTCGGGGTCGAGGTCGACACCGTTCCAGGTCAGGCCGTTGTACTCGTGGCGCACCGCCCGGCCGAGCCCGTGGGCCACCGACTGGTACGGGGCGAGCGCGTCGCCGCCGAGGACCTCCGAGGCGCCCCGGCTCACCGTCAGCAGACGGACGCCCTGCCGCGCCGGCAGCTCGTCGAACGCCTGCACGGCGAGCAGCAGGCTGTCGAAGCCGTGCCGGACCGCGTCGCGCAGCTCCTCGTCACTCGCGTACCCGGGGGTCTGTGCGGGGGTGAGCAGGCTCCACAGGTGCACGACGTGCACCGGCCCGCTCGCCTGGGCGACCTCGCCGAATACCTCGCCGTAGTGTGCGGGCACCGCGGGGTCGATGACGACGCGCCGGCCCTCGCGTCGCAGCCCGGTCCCGGCGACCACCTCCACCACCTGGGTGCCGGCCGCGGCGGCGAGGTCCGCCAGCGCTCCGCCGATGCCGCCGGAGTCGGTGAACACGACCAGGGGTCCGGGGAGCCCGAGGGGGGTGCCGATCGGTGGGACGCCGCGCGCGGCGTCCTGCTGCCAGGCCGGGGCGAAGCAGAAGTCGGCGGGCCGCCGCGACACCTCGGGTGAGGTAGCGACCTGGCCCGGGTCCAGCGGCTCCGGCCAGAACCGTGTCCGCTGGAAGGGGTAGGCGGGGAGGCTTATGATCTTGGCTCCGCCGGGGCGGGTGAGCTCCCAGTTCACCGGGACGCCGAGCTCCCACAGCCGCGCGCAGGTCTCCAGCAGCTCGGTGCGCGCGTCCCGGCGCTCGCCCGCCGTCCAGCGCGCGGGCAGGGTGCCGAGCACCGCGGCGCCGGAACCGGTCGTCATGTTCTGCCGCACCAGGCCGCCGAGCGTCTGCCCCGCGCCCAGCTCGACGAACACGTCCACTTCCCGCGCCACGCAGTGCCGCACGCTGTCGGCGAAGCGGACCGGGCTGACCAGCTGGTCCGCCCAGTACGAGACGCTCATCGCCTGCTCGGGGGTGAGCGGCGCGCCGGTGAGGTTCGACACGATCGTGGCCTTCGGCGCGTGACGCGGCACCGAGTCGAGCAGCGCGGCCAGCTTCTCGCGCGCCGGCCGGAGAAGGGACGAGTGGAAGGCGTGCGCGGAGCGCAGCGGGCGGCAGGCGACGCCGTCGCCGGTCAGCAGGGCGCTCACCTCGTCGATCTCCGAGGGGACGCCGCTGAGCACCGTCATCGATGGGCCGTTGAGCGCCGCGATGTCGACCTCGGTGCCGCCGCGCGCGAGCACCGCGCGGACCCGGTCCTCACCGGCGGCCACCGCGACCATCTTGCCCGCGGGGGCGGCGCTGATCAGGTGGGCCCGTTCCACCACCACGTGCAGCGCGTCCTCAAGGGTGAACACCCCGGCCAGGCAGGCGGCGACGTACTCGCCCAGGCTGTACCCGACCAGCATGTCCGGCGCGACGCCCCAGTGCGCCAGGAGCTTGGCCAGCGCGTACTCGACCGTGAACATCAGCGGGTGCGCGATCACGGCGTGGCTCAGGGGACCATCGGATTGGTCCTGCCCGGCGCCGTCCCGGCCGAGCAGCGCCGCCAGATCGCCGGGCGCCGGGCGCTGGGCGGGGACGTCCAGGTCAGGGAAGAACACCGGCCGCAGGTCCACGCCGGCCCGTTCCCCCGCCAGCTCGATGCACCGGTCGACCGCCTCGGCGTACACCGGCTCGCTGTCGTACAGCTCCCTGCCGAGGCCCAGGTACTGGTCGCCGACGCCGGGGAGCAGGAACGCGACGCGGGGGTGTCCCTTCGTGCGGTACACGCCCCCCTGCGCGGCCGTGCGCCGCAGCAGCCGGACGGCGTCCCCGAGGTCGGCGCAGACCAGGGCGCGCCGGTGGTCGTGCTCGGCGCGGCCTGCCCGCAGCGTGTGGGCGACGTCGGCCAGGGCCGGTTCGGGCACCTCGGACAGCCGGGCCGCGAGGCGTTCCGCCTGCTCGCGCAGCGCGGAGCCGCTCGACGCGGAGACCGTCAGCACCCGCTCCGAGGCGATGCCCGGCCCGCCGGAAGCGGCGGCCGGCTCCTCGGGGACGGGCGCGGACTCCAGCACGAGGTGCGCGTTCGTCCCCGACCACCCGAACGAGCTGACGCCCGCCAGGCGGGGCCCGCCGTCGCCGGGCAGCCGGGTCGCGCTGGTGACCGGCTGGACGCTGCCGTCCTCCGGGATCGCCGCCGCCGGCTCCGACAGGTGCAGGTTCGGCGGGATCAGCTTGTTCTCCAGGATCAGGACCGTCTTGATCAGCCCGGCGACGCCCGCCGCCGCCTGGGTGTGACCGATGTTGGTCTTGACGGCGCCGACCCGCAGCGGGCGCTCGGGCGGCCTTCCGCCGAAGACGTCGTGCAGGGCGGACAGCTCGATCGCGTCGCCCAGGTGGGTGCCGGAGCCGTGGGCCTCCACGTAGTCGATGTCGTCGGCGGTCACCCGGGCGGCGGCGAGCGCCCTGCTGATCACGTCGGCCTGCGCGCCCCGGTTCGGCGCGGTGAGCCCGTTGCTGCGGCCGTCCTGGTTGACCGCCGAGCCGCGCAGCACCGCCCGGATCCTGCGGCCGTTCCTGATCGCCTTGGACAGCGGTTCCAGCACCACGACGCCGCCGCCCTCGCCGAGGACGTAGCCGTCGGCGCTCGCGTCGAAGGTCTTGCACTTCCCGTCCGCGCACAGCATCGACCCGGCGCACGCCTGGATGAAGCTGGTCGGGTGCAAGGTCAGCGACGCGCCCGCCGCGATCGCCAGATCGCACTCGCCGCGCCGCAGGGCCTCGGCCGCCAGGTGGACCGCGATCAGCGAGGAAGAGCACGCCGTGTCGACCGTGAGCGTCGGGCCGCAGAGGTTGAGCTGGTAGGCGATGCGCCCGGCCGCGACGCTGTACGCCGAGCCCTGGCCCAGGTACGGGTCCGCGAGCGCGTCGCCGCCATGCCGTTCGAGCTGCAGCCGGCCGTACTGGAGGCTGTCCATGAAGCCGACCATCACGCCCGTGCGGCTTCCGGCGAGCCGCGACGGCGAGGTGCCGGCGTTCTCCAGCCCCTCCCAGGCGAGCTCCATCAGGAGGCGCTGCTGGGGGTCCATCCGCAGGGCCTCCCTCGGCGAGATGCCGAAGAACTCCGCGTCCCAGCCCGCGACGTCCGGCAGGAAGGTGCCGTACCGGGTGTACACGCCGCCGGGGGCGCGCGGGTCGGGGTCGTAGTAGTCGTCGATGTTCCACCGTGAGGCCGGCACCTCGCTCACCGCGCTCCGGCCCTCGCGGAGCAGGTCCCAGAACCCTTCGACGGTCTCGCCGCCGCCCGGGTAGCGGCAGGCCATCCCGATGATGGCGATCGGCTCGTGGCCGCGGTCTTCGGCCTCGGCGAGGCGGCGGCGCGTCTGGGTCAGTTCGACGGTCACGCGCTTGAGGTAGTCGCGGAGTTTGTCCTCGGTCCCCATCGGTCGAGCCTTTCCAGTAAGCGTGAGTCAGCAGGTCAGAGTTCGTTGTCGATGAGTGCGAAGATCTCCTCGTCGGAAGCGGAATCGATCTTCCCCGTCACGCCGTCGGCGCCGTTGGGACCGGTTGGACCGGCGCCGAACCTGGTCAGGCCGCTCTGCAGGATGGCGACGAGCTTGCCCCGTACGGCCTCCGCCTCTCCGTTGAGGGCGGTCAGCATCGACTCGACCCGCTCCAGGGCACCCCGCAACGTGTCCTCCGGGGACGGCGCGGCCGGGGCGAGCGTCTTGAACAGGTAGTCGGTCAGCGCCGTGACCGTGGGGTGGTCGAACACCAGCGTGGCGGGCAACCGCAGACCGGTCTCGCCATTGAGCCGGTTACGCAGCTCCACCGCCGTCAGCGAGTCGAACCCCAGCTCGTTGAACGCCCGGTCCA